>DASXSW010000024.1:0-16922 GCA_036505755.1 Binatia bacterium
CGCGGCAGGATTGCCGCTCGACCGCAGCCTGTCAATTCTCGGCGGCCTGGTCGAAGGCGGCGAGCTGAGCAAAGTTGTGCAGTCTCTGGTGGAAGCCGTGCGCGCGGGCAAATCCCTCGCCGTTTCCATGGGCGAGCATCCTGATGTGTTCCCCAGGATTTATGTAAATATGATCCGCGCCGGTGAGGCCGGCGGTATCATGGAAGGCGTGCTGCGATATCTCGCGGAGTATCAGGAGAGCACCCTGGCGCTCAAAGAAGACATCAAATCCGCGTTGATCTATCCAGCCATATTGGCCAGTGCTGCCGGGATTTCTTTAATGGTTTTGTTCGTCTTTGTCATCCCGAAATTTGCCGCAATTTTTCGAGATAATAGCAAGGCTCTCCCCTGGATCACCAAGGTCGTCATCGGGTTTAGCCAGTTTTTGGCGGAGTACGGATGGATCACATTGGTGGTCATTCTCGCCGCCATAGCCGGGGGAATCTTTTACGTGAGGAGCCCCGAGGGGAGGGCTGAATGGGACCGGCTGTCTCTGCGCGCGCCTTTGTTCAGCGACTTGGTGAGGAAGTTCGAAACCGCGCGTTTTTCCCGGACACTGGCCGCACTGTTGAAGGGCGGTGTGCCCATGCTCGAAGCGTTGGGTACCGTTCAGGCTGTGCTAAGCAATCGTTTGCTATCGAGAGCGATCGGCCAAGTTCAAGTGCGTGTGCGCGAAGGCAAAGGCATGGCGCGACCGCTGAGCGAAAGCGGACTCTTCCCGCCGCTGGCGTTGAACATGATTGCGGTGGGGGAGGAAACGGGTAAACTGGATGGAATGCTTTCGGAAGTTGCGAACTATTACGATCAAGAGGTCAAACGAACGACAAAACGATTGACTGCATTACTAGAGCCGGTATTGATCTTGGGGATGGGATTGATAATCGGGATTATCGTCATTTCCATGTTGCTGGCGATCTTTAGTATCAATGACTTACCTTTCTAAGAAACTTATAAAAAACGAAATGGGCTTCACACTCGTCGAGATGATCGTTGTCGTGATCATCATTGGCTTGCTCGCCGGAATAGTGCTGCCGCAGTATATCAAACAAGGCGAGAAAGCCACTGCCAAATCGGCCAAAATCCAAATAGAGAGTTTCGGCGTGGCGCTGGATACTTTTCGTCTTGACGTCGGGCGTTATCCGAACACGCAGGAAGGGCTCCAGGCCCTGACACAGAAGCCCGCCGGAGTTGATCGTTGGGATGGGCCGTACTTAAAGAAAGAAGTTCCGCTCGATCCATGGGGCAAGCCGTATGTTTATAAGAGCCCCGGCGATCATGGCGCGTACGATATTATTTCCTACGGCGCAGATGGCGTTCCCGGCGGCGAGGACACCAATCGTGATGTTACCAGCTGGGAAAAATAACCGCGGCTTTACGCTGATCGAACTGGTGCTGGTACTGCTCCTCATAGGTGTCAGCTTGGCCATCGTTGTCCCCAACATCGAAAAGGGACTAAATGATCGCGAGGTGCGCATTTCTGCTCTGGCATTAGCGGCGGTGGGGCGCGATCTGAGAAGCCGGGCGTTGTTTGACGGCGTCCCACAAGAGCTCGTGCTGAATCTGCCGCAAAACAGTTATCTGGCCGGGCAGTCTAGGGAGGTCCACTTGCCGGCGGAAGTAAAGTTCGTGTCGGTTGACGGCGGCGAGGCGGTGGACCGCGATATCAAGCGATTCTACTTTTTCCCCAACGGCAGCAGCTTAGGCGGCGCCATTGTCCTCGCCGGCGAAAAGTCCGTCTCCTACCTTATTCGCATGGAACCGCTCACCGGCAGGATCGAAGTAACGCGCGGCGATAAATCATGAGAGTTCGGCGACTTTCAATCAGCGGCTTTACCCTGCTCGAAGTTCTCGTCGCTTTGACGATCGTCGGACTGGGAGTCGTCACACTTTTACAAATTTTCTCTCTGGGTTTGCGGCTCGGCGCGCGCAGCACGACGAGTACAGAGGCGGTCACTTACGGTGCTCGGGTGATGGATGAACTGCTGGCGCGAAAGAAGCTTTCGGAGGGCTCCGACAGCGGCATGGTCGGCACCGCCGGCAGGTGGAAAAGCCAGGTTCAAACGGTGCGGGATGCATCGCCGTCGCTCAATCTATCCAGCAACTGGGAACTCAAAGAAGTCGCTCTAGAGATGACCGTGTCGGAGGGGGAACGAGAGCGGCGCGTTGATTTGAAAACCTTCCGGCTGACGAAAAAAGCCAACTGATGAATCCCGAAGTATCACCGCGCAACGTGAATGGACGAAGGACGCGCGAGAAAGCGACGCGCACCTCCGCCAGAGCGGCCGGGTTCACGCTGATCGAAGTTGTTCTGGCGCTGACGATCTTCGCTCTGATAGGGGGAATCCTTTACGGTGCCTTCTCCCTCGGCCATAATGCCGTGGAAAAGTCACAGGTCAATTCGACGCGCAATCAAAAACAACGATCGATCGCCGATTTGCTCGGAAGCTATGTCCGATCGACGTTTCCTTATCGTGAATCGCCGCAAGAGCAAACAGCCTTCTTTGAAGGCGATGCCGAAAGCCTTACCTTCGTGTCGGCGTACTCCCAAGGCATGGGTGGGCGCGGGATGGCCAAGATTCAAATAACCAAGGACGAGGACGATAACGGCCGGGGGACGGTGAAATTGGAAGAGACTGCGCCCGTGCGTCTGAGCAGCGAATCAGGCGGCGGTGGGCAGACGTATAGTATTGTTCTTCAGGACAACGTCAAAGAATTTCGATTAGCCTACTTGGATCCCCAGGCGGAAGAAGAAACCTGGGAAGATCGTTGGGATGGCAGGGAACGGCGCGTGCTGCCTCGCGCCGTGCGCTTCACCTATCAAGACGAACGCGGCAAAGAGGTGCGCTGGATTTTTCCGATCATGATGACGGTACTGACGCCATGAAACCGCAGATAGAGTTCCGCTTGTTCCGAACCAAACTGGCCGGCGAAAATGGCGTCGCCCTGATCGTCGTGCTATGGATTTTTATTTTCCTCTTCGTGGTAGCCTTTGACTTCAGCACCTCGGCGCGCGAGGAGGCCACCGCGGCCCATCGCTTCAGTGACGAGACCATAGGCTATTATCTTGCCGTGGCCGGTTTTGAGCGAGGTTTGTACGATTTGCTCAATCAGCAAGCCGGAACCGGGCAGCAGCTTCAGCAAGATCAAAAGAAAAGCGATCTATTCGACGGTAGTTGGCGCGAGGAAGGGGTCGGCGCCGGCGTGTCTCGCGTGCGCTTGGTCGATGAGGGCGGCAAAATAAACATTAACCGGGTCAATGAAGAGACGCTCCGCCGGGTTTTTACGAATCTCGGTATCGATGACGTCCGGCGCGACATCCTGGTCGACTCGATTATGGACTGGCGGGACGCCGACGATTTGCACCGGCCCAACGGTGCTGAGGATGATTACTATGCGTCGCTGTCACCGCCTTACACGGCGAAAAACGGTCCTCTGGATAGCGTCGAGGAGCTGCTCTGGATCAGGGGTGTGACACATGGCTTGTTTTTTGGTTATGACGAAGACAAAAGCCAACCGATGGACAATCCGCGTCGCGTCGCATTGCGCGAGATTTTTACCGTGGATAGTCCGATTGACCGCGTCAATTTGCGTACGGCCCCGGCCGAAGTCATTCATGCGTTGATGGGCATTCCCCTGGAAAAGTGCCGAACATTTGTCGAAGAACGGAAGAAGCTTGCGGAAAAAACCCTTGCCGACCTGTTGCCGCTATTAGGTATCAGCGCCGGGGACGCGGCGCTGCAAATGTTCATCTTCACTAATCCCTCGGTAGTTGCTGTGGAAGCGGAAGGCCGGCTGGAGGGTTCCCGCCTGCCGCGGCGGGTTAAAGGCACCGTCCGTCTCGGCGGCGCGCAAGGTTTCGAGATGCTGCGTTGGCTCGATCGCGACTTAGCACTACCACAGAACTAGCTCATGGGATAAACTAGGGGTTATCATTCCGACAAACAAAGGCTCAAGTCAGGAGAAATGATCGCTGTCCGTCATCTGCAAGATGTTTCCCGCGCCGATTTTTTGACCAGCGTCGGACTCTATTTACTCAACGACCGGCTCATTATGGTCCGACTGCGCAAGAGCTTTCTCTCGGTGTCCATGCTCGAGCAAGAGGAGCGAGAACTGCCCGAGGCTGACAATCGGCAGGCGATCTCCGAGCTCACCGGTTGGATCGCCGAGGACGTGAGAGAGATTGCGCTCAAAGCCGAAAGCGATTCGCGCGAACGCGCGTTGAGGCAGGCGATCGTTTCATTGCTGCCGCATTTCAATTCCGTGCGGGATCAAGTTTATCTTTGTGTGCCGCAGGATCAGGTGATCGTACAGCAGGTGTTCTTGCCGCTGGCGGCGCAGGACAATCTGCAGCAGGTGCTCGAGTACGAGATCGAGCGGCAACTGCCGTTCAAGCGCGAGGAGATCTATTACGACTATTTACCGGCTGGGAAAAAAGGCGAGAAGTTCTGTCTCTATGTGTTCGCGATTCCCAAAAAGCGACTCGACGGCCTACTCAGTCTGCTGGAGTCCTTCGGCATCAAACCAAGAGGCGTGGAGACGACGGTGACCGCTCTGGCGAACTACTTGCTGTTTTCCAAGGAAGCGAGTGCCGGCAGCGCCGCCATAGTTGCGGGGCATGGGCAGAATTGGGAAATGATCGGGATCCAAGTCAAGGACAACGGCTGGAAGCCAGCATCGGAGCTGTTATTTTCCCATCAATTACCCGCCTTGGAATGGGCCCACGGTACCGGCAAGGAATTGCTGCAAGAATACCTCGAAGGGGTGCCAAAGCTCTATCGCTGCGGCGATCTGGGCGCGCTGAACGGGTTGGCCGACGGGAAGATAGCGGAAGCGGAGGATATTTGCGCGCTCGGCAATGCGCGTTTGAAAGGATCTAAACAGAATTCTCAAGCGGAAACACTGCCGGCAATCGGAGCGGCGTTGCACGGCGTGAGAGAAGCTTCGCTGGCGGCAAATTTCTTGCGCCACGAGGGCGCGGAACGAGACGGTTACAAGACGTTATCGCTCCTCAACACGGTTCTTATGGGTCTGCTGGTGCTCGCGCTGATCGCCTGGGGAGTCAGCTTCCCAGTGAAGGATGAATTACGACTGCGCCAGTTGCAAAAAGAAAATCAAAAGCTCGAGCCGTCGGTCCAAGCGTTGCGCCGGGAAGACTCGCAGCTGCAGCTGCTGCGCAAGGAAGCGAGTTACCTGAGTGATCTCGATCTGCGCCGCGGCGAAGTCCTGCGCATTCTCGATGAACTCTCCAAAGTCGTTCCCAACAATGTTTACTTTTCGAACCTGCGCTATCGCGCGGGTGTGATAGAAGTCCAGGGCAACGCCGAAAATGCCTCGGCTTTAATTCCGCTCTTGGAGCGGTCACCTGTCTTTGAAAACGTCACCTTCAACGCGCCGTCCAACCGCGGCCGCGACAACCGTGAGACTTTCTCTTTGAAAGCCGATCTTGAAAAGCCCAAAGTGAATCCTAAAGAGGTCACGAAATTAACTCCAACCCAGCCGACCAAAAATAAAGCAAAACCATGAGCAATCTCTGGCGTCGACTGTCCAAGCGAGAGCGCGGCCTGGTTATATTGACCGGGCTCATCGTACTCATATTTGTCGCGAAATACGCGGTACTAACGCCGTTTCTCGAACGGCGCGAGTGGGTTAGGAATCAGCTCGATAGCCAGCCACAACTCTTGCAAAAGAATTTACGGTATCTCGCCCAAAAGGAAGCATTGCTCAGCGCTTTGGAAACGGCGCGCGCGCAGATCAAAATGCAGGAGCCAAAACTGCTGACGGGAGACACGCCATCGGTAAGTGCGTCGGATCTTCAAGAGACGGTGCAGGCAATGGCCACGCGGGAAGGGACGCAAGTCATCACGACCCGGGTTCTCAATCCGGAACCGGCGGGCTCCTTTTCCAAAATTGGCATTCAATTGGAAATTGGCGGGCAAATTCAACAAATCGCCAATCTGATTAGAGGCATAGAAACTGCCCCGAGGTTGCTGGTTGTCGATGAGATCAATGTGCGATCGCTGTTTCGCCCGGTCGGATTTCCTCAACCCCAGGGAGTGCCGCAAGTCCCCGCGCAGAATTTGCGCATAAGTCTTACAGTAGCTGGATTTGCGCGGGCTCAAGTCCCGTCGTCTCCGAAAGCAGATAATCAGAACAATCTGCCGAAAGAGGGCACTTGACCGCGTCGGGGAGTATTCCTCACATGGTGCGATCGCGCCGGCGATCAGCCAAAAACCGCCAGACTCGGTGATCACGCCAAGACGGCGGTTCACGTGGGCTTAACATTCACGAGATAATCGACTAGAAGTCAGTGACCGCCTGATGATTAGGAAACCCGAAATGTTAAAGCTCGATCGAGCCCTCACACTTCCCAGGCCCTCAGCGGTCCTTTGGAGCAGAACGGGAGGCGATTTATTTTGTTTTCAAATTTGCAGCCAGCTTGTATAATCGTTGCCATTCGATGACTAGAAGACGGGAGGTAGAGGGCGATTCTTACACGCGCTTCACTGCTTAGTGTTCTCATGGCGGCTGCGATAGGTTTAGTCAGCTGGACCATTTATCGGTCGTGGTCGGCAGGCCCGTGGGACTTGCCGGGCCCGTCCAAATCGGGACCGCCGGTAGCGACGGCTGAGAAACAAGCAGGGCAGGCGCCCCGAGTTCCGATCAATACAGATGTAATCGTCAGCAAAAATCTCTTTGATCCCGAAAGGGGAGCCGGAGCCACTCGCGAAGCTGAAGAAAACTCTCGATCTTTTCAACGAGTTCGCAACATGATTCTCGTCGGTACCATCATCATCGGCAACAATCGCACAGCGATTTTGCAGGATAGCGCCAATCCAAGCATGGGCACAGCGGCAGCAGGCCAGCCCGCCGGACCCATGAGATTGAAGCTGGGAGACAACGTCGAGGGTTTCAGCCTTTCCGAGATTGCCGATAAGAAAGTCGTTTTTACCAGAGATAGTGCCCGGGTCGAAGTCCTGTTGGATTACTTCCGTAAAGTTGAGGTCGCGCAGTCGCGAGCATTGCCTCCCGGCCAGCCCGGCGCGCCTGGGGCGGCGACGCCCGTTCCTCGGGTCGTACCAAACTTGCCACGACGAGCGAGAATTCCGACTCCTGGAAACCCGACTCCGGATTCGTGAGCTCTTAGGAGGGGTATGCTGATGTTGGAAAAGCGCGCAATCGGTTTGGCAACCTGCATTTTTGCGGTGGGGTTGATCTTCCCCCTGGCCGCCCAACAGCCTCCAGTGCCGTCTCAGCCGACGCCGACACAATCACCGCCGGGTTCGCCCCAACCGGCTGTACCAAGCGAACCGGGTGCGCCGCCGGTGGCAAAGCCGCCAATTATTCCCCGACGCACTCCCGTGCCGGCGCAATCGCCCGGAGTGGTCACGCCGCAAGGACCTGGGCCATCGGCCGTGCCGCAACCAGGAACTGGTGTAGCCCAGCCCACGCCTTCCCCTGAGGACGCTCAGGCGCCGCAAGTTGGGCCAGGGCCTTCGGGGCCGCAGCGACGGTCGCCGCCGCAGATCCAGTCCGGTGGCATGGTTTCACTCAATTTCAATCGAGCCGATTTAGTCGAAATTATTCATATCATCGCCCAGCAGCTTCGCCTCACATACACAATCGACCCCGAGGTGAAAGGGACGGTGACGATCAATAGTGCCGAGCCGCTGCGCGCCGAAGATCTGCTGCCGATTTTTCATCAATTGCTGCGCATGAACGGCGCCGTGGCCGTGCGCACGGGAAATTTGTATCACATCATGCCGATCAAGGACGGCAAAGGTTTGGCTCGCCCGCTGGGACAGGGAAAGGAAGATAGCTTTGCGCTACAGGTGATTCCGGTGCGGTTTTTCTCGGTGGCGGAAATGAAGCGAGTTCTTACTCCTTTCCTCCAACCCGGCGGCGAGATCGTCGAAAACCCGCGCGGGAATTTTCTCATCGTCATGGATTTACCGTCGAACATTCAGCGGCTGATGGAAATCGCTGAAATGATCGACGTGCAAGTGTTCGCCGGCACGCGGATGGAGATTTATCAACCGAAAGTGGCGAGCGCCGAAGAGCTGGCGCAGGAAATGACCAAGGTGATGCAGTCTTTCGCTTCGTCGGTGCCGCAAGCCGAGTCCTTTGCAGCGCAATTCGTCGCGCTGCCGAGGATTAACCAACTCCTGGTAATTAGCCACAGCGAAGCGGCTTGGACCTACGCCAAACGCTGGCTCGACCGGCTCGACATCATCGCCGAAGGTCCAGGCCGGCGCATTTTCATTTATCCGGTGGAGAATGGCAAAGCGACCGAGTTGGCCGACGTGTTGAGCCAGGCTTTGGGCCAGCCGTCAACGGGTCGGCGAGACACCACTCGGACGCTACAGGAGTTGCATCGTTCGACCCCGGGCGGGACAAATCCGACGCCGGGCCGAGGGACTACAGGGACAGGGTCGTTTGGAACTTCCGGTTCTTTCGGCCAGCAGAGCCAGCCTTTAGGCGCCTATGCGGCAGTTCCCGCGCCGGGCCAGGTAACGCCGCCTCCCGTGGTGCCGTCGGCGCCGACGCCGCTACCGCCGACAGCGCCGCGACCGCCAGCGCAAACTCCCCAGGCTCAGCAGCAACAACAACAGCAGGAGCAGCTTAGAATCGTGCCGGATCCGGCGACCAATTCGCTGATCATTTACGGCACCGTCCAGGAATTTCAGAATATCAAGAATATACTGAAGGAATTGGATGCGATACCGCGTCAGGTTTTGATCGAGGCCATGATACTGCAGGTCGATCTGACCGATACCGAATCCCTCGGTGTGGACATCGAGATTTTGCGGCGACCTCGAGTCACCATCTTCGGCCAGACTTTTGCTTCTCAAGGGGCGTTGCGCACTCTAGCGAACAACTTTCCCACGGCTCCTACTTTCGGCTCCGGCAGCGGTCTCAGCGGCATTGTCGGCGGCAGGGATGTTCAGGCGATCATCAATGCGCTCATGACCGATGCCCGGGTAAAGCTGATATCGTCACCGAGCGTGCTTGCGGCCGATAATCGCCCGGCGCGGATTCAGGTCGGCAGTGAAGAGCCGATCCCGACCGGGACGATAAACGCCGTGGTCGGCAGCCCGGGTGTTTCCTCGAGCACCACGATCCAATATCGGAACACCGGCAGAATACTGACCATCCTTCCTCAAGTGAACACAAAAGGATTGGTCAACTTGCAAATCAAGGCGGAGGTTAGCGCGCGCGGGGACGATGTTACGGTCGGCCAAGATAGATTTCCGGCCTTCAATACACAGGACGCAGAAACTACGGCGGTAGTTGAGGATGGCGAGACGCTGGTCATCGGCGGGCTTATCGGCGAACGCAAGAGCAAATCTCGCACGGGAATTCCCTACTTGATGGATATACCCGTGGTCGGTCGATTTTTTGGTACGACAACGGACCAAGCTCAACGTACTGAACTCATCATGTTGATTACGCCTCGTGTCATTCGCAGTCGCGATGAAGCGCAGACCGCTTCGGAGGAATTCAAATCAAAGCTGGGTGCGGTGCGAAATGAACTGGATCGGATCGAAAGAGAGCGGGCGAAATCAAAACCAAATGTGCCGCCGCCTGCACAGACCCCTGCCATACCGAAAGAGGAAATACCGCCGCCCGCGCCGAGTAGGACCGCGCCTGGCGCCGGTGCCATGTGGGCGCCGCCGTATGACAGTATTGCATCACTCGTTAACCAAGGCCAGGTATTGACCCCGGTGACACCAGCCGAACCAACAATAGAAGCAACGCCAATGTTGCAGTTGATGAGCAAAAGCAAATCTGATGCTCAGCCCGCCGCACAGCAAGATCCTGCGAAGCGCGGGGGGGTCGTGGCAAGACCGGCATACGCGCTTTCGTTCGCGCCCTACAAGCCCCCGGTGCCGGTTGCGCCGTCGCGCAACATGATTGCCCGGCTCGCTCAGCCCAGAATCAATCGGGAGTGGGCCGTGCAGTTGGCGGCGTTGGCCGAAAAAAAAGATGCCGAGTCGATCGTCAACACCTTGCAGAAAAACGGCTACGAGGCCTATGTTATGACGATCCAAACTGGTACGAAAACCTGGCATCGGGTTCGCGTCGGCCAAATGGCCGATGTCAAAGTGGCCAATGAGCTAAAGAAGACTCTGGCAAGCACCACTGCATTCAAGCAAGCCTACGTTGCTGCGAATTAGGCCGGTTTAATCAGCGGACAACCGCCCGGTCCCCTTATATCTGGCGTCAAGACAAGACGCCACGGGCATTTTTTTTCTCTCCCGCATCGAGACTCCAATCTAAAAGTCCGTTATTCCTGAGTGCTTTCATCGGGAATCCAAAGAAACCACGATGGTAAGCCTCCGATAAAGCGTTCGGGGGTCAACGTTGGGATGAAGCCGGATTCCGCAGTTAAACCTATGGGCCTTTGAGCGAAGAGCAAACCTGGAGTAGCGAAGGCACCCAACTGTAAGGTTTCAAAGTCCTTTTCGCTATTTCGCACTTCACCATTGTAAGTCTTAGATTTCATCTTGAACTACCGACGATCGATGTCCGCTCAGAGGCAGAGACCCATTGACTTCGCTATGGAAGGTTTGCTCCCCGCTTATCGCGTCGGCGGTAACTGTGGAATCCGGGATAGTCATAAGCGTTCTCTGATGAGCCGCAACTTGGGCGGAGTAATCATTTCGCTATGGGTTGGCGATAAAGATTACCAACTTCCACGGCTTCCCGGATTTTGTTAATTCGGGCGGCTTTGTTATGATTAAATTAAGCCCTGAAGAGGATCATGACTTCCAATTCTGCTCGACATATGCGTTTTGATCGAGGCGGGGCGTCAAGGTTGGCGACATTGATCGTCGTGAGGAAAGGGAGTAGTGTTATACGGTTTCGGATAAGGCTAGGGGGCATCGGCGGAGGGGTGGTCGAGGCGATTCTCCACTCGGGCCAGAGGCCTAAAAATCCTGCCACGTGACCGGCCATCGACTAATTTACACGTGAGGCGATTGTGAATCCAGAACAACTGACAATTGAACGAGTCCAGGAGATCTTGCTCAAAGAAAAATACGTCTGCGACCGTGCGTTGGCGACAGTCGTTTATCTGTCGCTAATTATGGGGAAACCGCTGCTTCTGGAAGGCGAAGCGGGGGTCGGCAAGACTGAGATCGCTAAAGTGTTGGCGAAAGTGCTCGACGCCAAGCTGATACGGCTGCAGTGTTACGAGGGCTTGGATTCCAACACCGCGCTCTACGAATGGAACTATCCCAAGCAGATGCTGCGCATCAAGCTCGAAGAAGTCGAACATGGCGACAAGGAAAAAGTCGAAACTGAAATCTTTACTCAAGAGTATCTAATCCAGCGCCCTTTGTTGGAGGCGATTCAAACCAACGGCGCCAGTCCACCGGTACTTTTGATCGACGAGATCGATCGCGCCGACATGGAGTTCGAGGCTTTTTTGCTCGAGGTGCTGTCGGATTTTCAGATCACCATTCCCGAGCTCGGCACCATTGCCGCGAAGCACCGGCCCTACGTCTTTCTCACGTCCAACCGGACGCGGGAAATTCATGACGCTCTCAAACGCCGTTGCCTCTACCACTGGATTGAGTATCCGACCTTCGAGAAAGAATACGAGATCATTACGACGAAATTTCCCGAGGTCGAAACCAAGATGGCGCGGCAAATTTGCGCTTTCATGCAGAAAGTGCGGGAGATGAATTTTTACAAGCGACCCGGCGTGGCCGAAACCTTGGATTGGGCTTCGGCGTTGATCGCGCTCAACCGCAGGAATTTGGATGATGACACCGTCGTCGAAACAATGGGCTGCGTGTTCAAGTATCGCGAGGATTTGCATCACTTGCGCGAGCAAATGGAGGCGCGGCAGCTCAACCTGGACGCGTTGCTCAGGGCATCGCCCGAAATGGTGAGTTGACCGTCAATGGAAATTACTCAGGAAACGGTCGCGGTGGCGGTCAATAGCGTCGCCTCGGCGCGCGGCAAGGGAACCTTGCCGAACTTGATGGCGTTCGCGCGCGCGCTCAAGCAACTCGGTGTCAAAGTCAGCCTCAGTCAGGTTATCGACGCGTCTCGCTCGGCGGATCTTGTCGATATCGCCGAAAAAAGCGATTTTCGGGCCGTGTTGCGCTCCAATTTGATTTTGCAGAAGGAAGATTTCCCGACATTCGATATGCTGTTCGACAGCTTTTGGCGCGAACTGAGTTACGAGCGGGTGCCAATGGAAACCATGGAGATTCAAGGCACGCCGACCGATTCGCATTCGCAGGAAGGCGGCGATGAGGAGGGCGGTCTCGAAGATGCCGCCGTAGAGTCAATTCCTAAAGAGAACGTGCCGCTGGAAAACCTCGATGAATTCTCCGTGCCGACATACAGCCCGCAGGAGCTGATGAACCGTAAAGACTTCAGCGAAATGGGCGTTGAAGAAAGCCGCGCCATTGCCCGCGCCATTCTACTCATTGCCACCAAGATCGCGACGCAGATCAGCCGGCGAAAAAAAATCGGCCGCAAAGGCAGCACCGTCGATCCCCGCTGGACCATGCGCCGAAGCATGAAATACGGCGGCGAAATTATCGATCTTGTCCGCCGCAAAAAGCGCATCAAGAAGACCAGAGTTGTCTTGCTGTGCGACGTCAGCGGTTCGATGGATTGTTACAGCCGGTTCTTAATTCAGTTCATGTACGGCCTGCAAAACGAGCTTTGGGGCGTCGAAACTTTCGTTTTCAGCACGTCGCTCAGCCGAATTACCCATTTGATTCGCACGAAAGACATTGCCAACGCGCTGGAGAAGATCTCCGGCAGCATTCTCGGCTGGTCCGGCGGCACCAACATCGGCCGCTCGTTGCACACGTTCAACCGTAATTTCGCCCCGAGCATAGTGACCCATCGAACGGTCGTGGTGATTATCAGCGACGGCTGGGATCGCGGTGACGTGAGCCTGCTCGAGCGCGAGATGCAGGATATCAAGCGACGCTGCAGGAAAATCATCTGGCTCAATCCCTTGCTCGCAAGCGAGAACTACGAGCCGCTGTGCAAGGGGATGCAAGCCGCATTGCCCTATCTTGATTTGTTTTTGTCGGTGCACAACGTTAATAGTCTGGTGACTCTGGGACGTACGTTAGAGAAAATGGTAGCTTGAAGGGTCGAAGACCGAGCATGGAGAATGGCGGATTGCGATCCTCTATCATTGACCTTCCATTCTCGACCAGAGTTTTTTGTAGTTCACATCTCAGTTCGGAGGTAAAACCATGGCTGGACCAGGCGCTTGTTATAACGAAGCCGATGCCGAAGGCCGAAAGAAAGAGTCCGTCTACCACCAGGTGAAAGAATTTCTCGACAAGGGCGAGACGCTCGCGGTGGCAACCATCGTGTCGACAAAAGGCTCTACGCCGCGCGAAGTCGGCGCCAAAATGGTGGTTACCGCCTGGGGAGAAATCCTCGGCACGATTGGCGGCGGTTGCGGTGAGGCCGACGTTAAACGGGAAGCCATTGAAGTCATCCGCACGCGCAAGCCGCGCACGGTGCGCGTCGATTTGCTCGACGATATTTCATCGGACAGCCCGGCGGTTTGCGGCGGCATCATGAACGTATTCATCGACCCGTGGTGGAAAGAACGAGATCAGGAGACCATAAGTACAAAATGAGTTCGCTTTCTCAAGAGCTCGTCCAAATCAGCGAGCAAGGCGCCGCCGCCGTGCTTGCCACCGTGATCGAGGTGGACGAAAAAGTCGCGGTCGAGCCAGGCGCGAAATGCCTGGTCCGGGAAGGCAAAGTTCTCGGCGAGACAATTGGCGATCGACGAGTGATCCAAGCGATCCTCGAAGAGAGTGACGCGCGCCTGCGCGCTGAAAAATCTCAGTTGGTTTCCCTGAATCTTCCCGAGACGGGCGGCAAGCTCGAAGTCTTCTTCGAGGTGATGCCCGTGCCGCCGAAGCTGATCGTGGTCGGCGCCGGTCACATCGCCGTGCCGCTGGTCAAATTGGCCAAGATCTTGGACTTTCATGTGACCGTGATCGACGACCGGTTGCTCTTTGCCAACCGCGAGCGGTTCCCTGATGCCGATGAAGTGGTAGTCGGCGATATGGCGCAGACGCTTAAAGAAATGACGATCACGCCGTCGTGCTATATCGTGCTAATTACTCGCGGGCATGCTTACGACGAGCCTTGCTTGCGCGTCATCGTCCATAGCCAAGCGAAGTATATTGGTATGATCGGCAGCCGGCGGCGCATCAAGGCCTGTTTCGAGAGATTTCGTAACGAGGACAAGATGGCCGCGGAAGTGCTCGAGCGGGTCTATGCGCCCATCGGCCTCGATATCGGCACCGAGACGCCGCCCGAGATCGCGCTGTCCATTCTCGGCGAAGTGATCAAGGTGAGGCGCGGCGGCAAGGCGACCTCGCTTTCGGGTCATTAGACCTGGGGCTCGCGGAGCCATTATGCGTATGACCGGAATTATCTTTTCCGATTTGGGTCAAGCAACATCGTTCATGGCCTTAGACTGGGTACAAGCTTCATTAAAGCAATGCCTCGGCTTTAATCCTTTCCCCGCGACGCTCAACGTTCGCCCCAAGTCGGCCGAAGACGGCAGAGTGTGGCGGCGCGCGCAGCGCGAATTGACCGCTGTGCCATTGCCACCCGTGGACGGCGGTTTTTGCAGCGCGCGAATTTATCGAATTGAGATTTTAGATCCCGCAAATCAGGCGAGTGGAAAAATCGAGGGGGCGGTAGTGCTTCCCGAAGTCAAGGATTACCCGAGCGACAAGATCGAAATAGTCGCACCGATGCGCTTGAAAGACCATCTCGGCGTCGGCGACGGTGACGCGCTCACATTGGAGTTTCTCAATTGAATAAGAAAAAGAGATTGATTGTTGGTATTTCGGGCGCCACCGGGGCGATCTACGGCGTGCGCATGCTCGAAATCCTGGCCAAGATTGAGGATATTGAAACTCATCTCGTCTTGACCAAAGCCGGCAGGATGACGATCCAAGTGGAGACGCCTTTCTCAGTCAAAGATGTCGAAGCGATGGCCAACGTCGTGCACGACATCAACAACGTCGGCGCGAGCATCTCGAGCGGGTCGTTCCGCACGGAAGGAATGGTGATCGCGCCATGCTCGATGAAATCGATGGGCGGCATCGCTCATTCTCTCGGCGGCGACCTGCTCGTCCGCGCCGCCGACGTAGTGCTGAAGGAAAGAAAAAAGCTTGTCCTGGTCGTGCGTGAAACGCCGCTTCATCTCGGTCATCTTGAAGCCATGGCCACGCTGACCCGCATGGGTGCGATGATCTTTCCGCCAGTGCCGGCTTTCTATCATCGTCCGAAAACGTTGAATGACGTCATCAATCAAACCGTGACGCGAATTCTCGATCAGTTCGAAATCGACGTGGAGCTTTTCCACCGCTGGGACGACGAAGGCATGAGCCGCCATCCCGATGCTGGAAAAACCACCACGCTTGCAGCCGCAAAAGAACGGCGAGCCGCCAAAAAGCAACGGTGAGCTTGCCGGCCCTCCGCTATCATGCCGAGCCGCAGGATTAAGACCGCCCTCACCAAAACCCAAAAACGCAAAAAAGAGCATCTCGAAATCTGCCTCGACACCGAGCGCGTTTCGAGCTCTTTCGGCACAGGGCTCGAAGGCTACCGTTTCGTCCACAACGCGCTTCCCGAATTGGACATCGACGAAATTGATCTGAGCGCCACTTTCTTGGGCAAGCGGCTGAGGGCGCCTATTTCGATTTCGTCGATGACCGGCGGATTCGATCTGGCGCGCAAAGTCAATCGCAATCTGGCCACCGCTGCCCAGGCCTTGGGTCTCGCCATGGGAGTGGGCTCGCAGCGCGTCGCCATCGAAGCGCCCTCGGCCGCCGATTCCTTTCAAGTACGAGACGTGGCGCCGGATATTTTGTTGTTCGGTAATTTGGGTGCCGTACAACTGAATTATGGCTACACCGTCGAGCATTGTCGGCGCGCCGTGGCGATGATCGGCGCCGATGGGTTGATTCTTCACTTGAATGTGCTCCAGGAGGCGGTCCAGCCGGAGGGCAATCGAAACTTCAAGGGACTGAGCGCGAAAATCGCTGCGGTGTGCCAGGAGCTCGAAGTCCCGGTTCTCGCCAAGGAAGTCGGCAATGGCATCTCGGTCGATGCGGCGGTCCGGCTCGTACGCGCCGGCGTGAAAGTCATCGACGTCGCCGGCAGAGGCGGCACATCATGGTCAGCGGTGGAAGCGCAGCGAGCCGCGAAGCAAGGCGAACAAGCGGGGCGGACATTCGCCGATTGGGGAATACCAACCGGAGAAGCGTTGGTCAGCGTGCGCCAGGCCATCCCCGACGTTGGCTTGATCTCGTCAGGTGGTATCAGGACGGGTCTCGACATCGCCAAGTCGATTGCGCTCGGCGCCGACATGGCTGCCTTTGGGCAGCCGCTCTTAGCCGCTGCTTTGGAGTCTTCAGACAAGGTGATAGGGTTCCTCGGCGGTGTGATTCAGGAGCTCAAAATAAGTATGCTCTGTGTCGGGGCGGCGAATCTGGCCGAGCTACGCAAGGTGGCACTAGTGCATGCTATTTAATGGTTTGACATTTTGGTACTTGCGTCTGGCGCCGGCTAGGCATTCTAACGATTTGAACGACGACCATGTCTGATGGTCTAAAGCACCAGGTTCTCGATTATTTGCAAAGTCACAACACCATGACGCTGGCCACTTCCGTGAGCGATGTCCCGTGGGCAGCGACGGTTTTTTATGCCAGCGATGATTTGCGAATTTATTTCTTTTCGGCGCCCGATTCGCGCCATTGTCAAAATCTATCGGCTAATTCGAGGGTTGCGGTGACGATTCAGGAAGACTATAAAGACTGGCGCAAAATCAAAGGCATCCAGCTCGAGGGCCGGGTGGTGCTCGT
>DASXSW010000025.1:0-3422 GCA_036505755.1 Binatia bacterium
ATGGATGGTTCGATCTGGGGCTCGGTGCTGAGCTTTCCCGGCGCTGTGGTTCGCGTGAGTCCCGGCGACAACCCGCCGGCGACCGCTTTGGCGGAAATCTACGAGGTGCCGTGGAACGAGCCCAAGGCGGTTGTGAACGGCTACGGGCCGCGCGGCATGGACATCGATCGCAACGGCGTTGTCTGGGTGCCACTGGCGAGCGGTCATCTCGCCAGCTTTGACCGGCGCAAATGCAAAGGGCCGCTCAACGGCCCGACCGCGACTGGCAAGCATTGTCCCGAAGGTTGGACGCTCCTTCCCTTTCCGGGACCGCAGTTCGACAACGTATCTGACTCGGGCAGCGTCCAAGCGAGCTATTACACCTGGGTGGATCAGCACGACATTTTCGGATTGGGGAAAAACGTGCCGTTCGCCACCGGCAATCTTGCCGATTCGCTGGAGGCGTTCGTGGACGGAAAGTTTGTCACTCTTCGCATTCCCTATCCGATGGGCTTCCACGCCAAAGGCATGGACGGACGCATCGATGATCCGAAAGCGAACTGGAAAGGCAAAGGACTCTGGTCCGCCTACGCCGGTCGAGCGACCCATCACATCGAAGGCGGCAAAGGCACGAAGCCCAAAGTGGTAAAGTTCCAACTTCGCCCCGACCCGCTGTCGAAGTGAAGATCATCCAACACAGATGTCATTGGGAATTTGAGCCCGCGGCGTGAACGAATGAATTGAGCGAGGTGTTTATGGCGCAAACGGTTTCTGCTGAACCGCCCAGAGTTTTGCGCGGGCAGCGACGGTGCGCCACTCGAACCACGAGGAATCCATGGAAAAAAATCTACTTGGGCTTGGTATCACGCATTATCCCGGATTGTCGATCCAAGGAAATCTAAGCCGCCGCATCAAGATATGTACATCCGATCCGGCGTTGCCCGAACACCTGCGCTCGATCGACAATTGGCCGGAGCCGATGCAACGGCAGTGGGGAACGGACGATGGTAAGTCGCACTCGGATGAGCATCGCCAAGCGATGATCGACGGCTTTCGCATGGCCCGCCGCGCTCTCGATGAGTTTCAACCTGATTTCTGCGTTATCTGGGGCGACGACCAATTTGAAAACTACCGCGAAGACTGCGTTCCGGCATTTTCCGTCCTTGCGTACGATCAAGCGGAGTTTCAGCCGTGGTTGCACAATCAACGCGGCGTCAATTCGTGGGACGAATCGAAGGATAAGAGCTTTACGATTCGTGGTCATCGCAGCGGCGGCAAGCACCTCGCTTCGTCGCTGCTGAACGCGGGCTTTGACATCGCCTATTCCTACAAGCCGTTGCATATCGGATTGGGACACGCTTTTGTAAACTCGGTGCTCTATCTCGACTGGGATCGGCGAGGGTTTCCATATCCACTGGTGCCATTCACCGTGAATGCGTACGGACGGCATCTGACGGGCACTCAAGGGATTCCGCCAACTCCATCGAAGGGACGAAACCTTCTCGAACTCGAAGAAGATCCGCCGGGACCGCAGCCATGGCGTTGTTTTCAAATCGGTGCCGCGACGGCTCGTGCTTTCGCCGGAAGTCCGTGGAAAGTCGCATTGATCGCCTCATCCAGTTGGTCGCATTCGTTCCTGACTGCCAAACATGGCCGAATGTACCCGGACGTGGAGTCGGACAAGCGCTACTTTGAAGCGCTGCGCGCGGGCGAGTGGGAGACATGGCGGGACACGACGCTGACGCAAGCAGAAGATCGTGGCCATCACGAGCTTCTGAACTGGTTCTGTCTGGCGGGAGCGATGGCCGAACTTAAACGAAAGCCGGACAAAGCGGTGTTTCTCGAATCGTGGATTACCAATTCCGACAAAGTCTTCGCCGTGTTTTCACCGCCGCTTCGCTAAAAAAACAAAAAATGAAGAGAAAATGCCGTTTCGCGAGCGAAAAAAGGGCGAGGTCATTGAGACCTCGCCCTTTTTATTTGCACCGCGTTTTTGTTAGCGCGGATTAATCTCACTGGCTCTCATTTGACCATCTTTCTCAGTGTACTTGATGGTTACTTTTGAGCCTTCCTTCGCGTTTTCAAGTCCCTTCGTCTTGCTCCCGATAAGGATGGTCTTCTCGTCGTCTTTGGTTTTGACCTTTATGTCCTTTTCGCCCTTGGTCACTACGGTGGCTTTCAGTTCCATTTCTTGAGCAGCCACGTACGCGGGAACTAAAGTCAAAGCCAAAAGCGCGGTTCCGATCGTTCTTCTGAAGTTCATTCTTTTTCACCTCCTCTCTTTTGTGATATTTGCCCGTTACGAAGTGTAAAACTTATCTGGTTCACCGATGTTGTCAAGAGGTAATTTCAACTCAACAGCTTCCCGGGTCGGAGAATATCTCTTTCAGGAACAAATTGCGTCGATAATCTATTAGACGTTCGGAGATAAGATTTATTCGGCGGCCGAAACGTATTCATTGCCGTCGCCACGTGAGTGGGTGCCGTTCTCTGCCGGTGCCTCGTGAGGCTGGCATTCAGGACTCGAAAATCATCAGCACAAGACATTACGGGGTTATTTTGCCCGGACAAGGCCCATTAGCTGATCCTGGCTATTTCTCTCGCAATTGCGATAATCTCTAACAGAGAGGAGATGACGTTATGATCATTTTGCACGTTGCGATTCGCGTCAAGCCGGAGCATGTCACGGAATTTTTGGAAATCGTCCGCTACGATGCCGAGCATTCGGAAAAAGACGAGCCGGGCTGCTTGCGATTCGATGTGATCCAAGATCGGGACGACGGGAACCGCTTCTATTTCTACGAAGTTTATCGCGACGAGGCGGCGTTGGAGGCGCACCGGCAGACGCCTCATTTCAAGCTTTACGCAGAAAAGGTACAGCCTTGGGTGGCTGCGCCGCCCGAGCGCCGTTTCGGCAAGAACTTGATTCCGTCGGACGCCGCGTGGCGCTAATAAGAAGGTGCGGCGAAAAGGTCGGAAAAATTCGCTGCGATTCTCGACGCCGTAAGTTCGGGACGATTTCACAGGCCGTGCCAGGAGGTTAACGTCCGCGCCACACAAAACCGATCCACCATGCAATCTTGACAAGTCAACCCTCGACGATATAGTCGGCCCACTTGGCGGAAGGACAACTTACGAGGGTTGTTTGTTCACTTGTCGCACGTAGCGTTGACGCTTTGATCCTATTGCGAGTGAGAGCAGCGAAAGGAGACCGTTATGAAACCGCGAGGCCCCAGGCTTACACGCATTTTTTGCCTGCTAGTTATTCTGGGCGTTACAGTTGAGATCAAGGCGCAAGCCGAACCGTTTTACAAAGGGAAAACAATTCGCATCATGATCGGCTCGACGGCCGGCGGATTTTACGATCGTTGGGCCCGTCTGTTTGCCAGACACATGCCCAAATATATTCCCGGTCAGCCGGAGATCATCGCTCAGAACATGCC
>DASXSW010000026.1:0-3461 GCA_036505755.1 Binatia bacterium
AAACTATTCGGCTAGATTGATAAGATTGTGATTCTGCCGAAAAACCCACCGTTCATCCTTCGAGAGCCTCAGGACGAACGGAAGAGCGGTGCAAATCATTGGAGTTTTCCGTTCATGCTGAGCCTAGTCGAAGCATTCCTAGGGATTTTCAGCAGAATCAGATTGTTATGTCAGACCCCCCATAGCTTCCCCTAGCGATGGAGGACTGGCGGTGAATACCGAAAGAATTACCCGGCCCCAATGTCGTCGAACCGCTGGCGGAACGCTGGTCCAATGCTCTGCGCGCCGGCGAGTTGGGGATCGTTGTTCGCTCGGTAAAATAGTCAATACTCAGACCTGATTAAAATTTCCCCCAGCTCGAGAACATCGCCTAGCGCGCTGTTTGCCGATTTCCATAGAGTGTGCAGAACAAACTTTTCACAGTCGAGATCAACCCGCGCTCGCTTCCTTAACCAGCCTCTCGGGAAAAGTTATCCCCAGCTTGCGTGCGACGTCGGAATTCAAGATAAGCTTTTTCACCACGACATTTTCGAAGGGCAAGTTTTGCGGCTTCTCGCCGAGCAGCACCTGCGCGACCTTCTTGGCGGCTCCTTGACAAGTTCTTTGCCAGCCGATCCCCACGGCGACTAGGGCTCCCCTCTCTGTGAATTCGGGATCGTTAATGACCAAGGGAAGGCGGGCGTCGGCAGCGGCCTTGGCGATGCCTTCAAAGGCCTGAACGGCGGTGTTGTCGCCGGTGATCCACATGGCCTGGATTTTTCTGGTCGTCAGTGCCTGCGCCGCCTGGAAGACTTCGCTCGTGCTGGTCACCGTAACTTCTTCGAGCTCGATGCCGCGCTTTTGAAACAGCTCGCGGCCGACCTCCATGACTTTTCTCGAATTGGCCTCGGAACTGTTGTACAGCGTGCCGACGGTGCGCGCCTGCGGCACCAGTTTCTGAATCACATCGATAGTGTCGCCGACCGGAGGAAAAGATCCGGTTCCTGTGATGTTGGGCAGATGGTCCGTCGGTGTCTTACCTGCGCCGGCAGCGATGGGATCGTAAACATAGGTAAAGACCACAGGTTTCTTCCTGACCGCGTTGACCGCAGCGGTCAGAACCGGCGTGGTCATGGCAATAATAAGCTCGACGTCTTGGTTGTCGAAGTTTTGCAGGATGGAAGGAATGTTGACGATCTCTGCCTGGGCGTGCGCCTTGCGTACCTGCAGGTTTTTGCCCTGGACAAAACCCAGGTCCTTGAGTCCGCTGAAGAGCCCATCCATGCAAGCATCCGCTCCGGGCTCGGGAGCGAAGTAAACAAGGCCCACTTTGAAAAGGCGTCCGTCGGGTGGTGGCCGAAGCGCTCCACTCTCTTTCGGGCCCATCTCTGTCGGAACCGGGAAAGCGCGAGTTTCTTTGTGCATGCCGGCTTCGTCGACAGCAACGGACCTACGTTGGTGCCAATCGAAAATCAGCAGCATAGCTGAAGCCAGGAGGATCAGACTGAATCCAAACAATAGCCGTCGAATTACCGTCCACATCTGCTTCGACCAGAACTAAAAAATGGGAGGGGATCTTCTTAGATAGAAACACTCTCTGGCTTTTGTCTTACTTGCGGCAGAGATACGGGAGTCGCCTTGTCGACAATCGAGTCAGCATCGCACACCTATCACGATTCTCGTTCTAACAAAAGGTTTTGCCGCTGGCGTAGGCACAAAAAAAGGCGCCGGGTCGATGCGTTGAACAAGATTAACTTTCGGTTAAAGAAACAGGGTTAGTGTGTTGGCTTCTCAGCGCGACTCGCCAAACTCACGGCGTTCATCACCAAGAGCATCGTCGCACGCTGCTCGCTCGTGGAGAAGAACAAAGGCACGTTATCGACCTCATCAAGGGCACGGCGGAAGAGATAAAGATTATTCAGACCGATAAGGAATTCACCAAGAGGGTGATGAACGCCTGGAACCATTGAACAGGCCTATGTTTGCCCATTAACGCGCAGATCAAGAAGAACAAAAGTTTCCGCCCCGGCTCCAACGCTAAGGTCAATTGATTCCATTTGGCTGGTTTAGCTTGGCAAACCGGTCGGTAAATGGTAATTTTAATGCCATGAAAACAACCATTGATCATGCCGGGCGATTGGTGATTCCGAAAGACATTCGTCGCGAATCCGGGATAAAGCCAGGAATGCCACTTGAGGTTCGTTGGGAAAAAGGCGCTATCGCCATCACTCCCGCCCCTCTAACGGTCAAGCTCGAACGGAAGGGACGGTTGCTTGTGGCCGTTCCCGCCAAAGATACTTCGCGGCTTTCGTCGGACACGGTCGAGCGGACCCGTAAGACGCTGCGCAAAGAGCGCTCGGGTGCTTCCAACTAAGCATGCCGGCGGCTTTTCTTCCGGATACGAGTTGCATGATTGCCGCCGTATGCTCCTGGCATGAGCATCACGACGTCGCTGCAAAAGAAATCGAGAGGCGGCTTGCCGCTCGAGCCAAGATGATCGTGGCGGCTCCGGCATTGGTTGAGGCGTACGCCGTCCTGACTCGCCTTCCGCCGCCGCATCGCTTGTCTCCGGAAACGGCTTTGACTCTGATCGAAAATAATTTCTTGAAGCTAGCAAAAGTAGTCGCGCTGAATGCGAAAACGTACGAGACCTTGTTAGTGCGTGCTCCAAAAGACAACGTGTCGGGTGGCCGCACGTATGACGCGGTAATAGGTGCATGCGCCGTGCAAGGTAACGCATCGACGGTTTTAACTTTTAATGCTGGGGACTTTACGGCCCTGGGTCGGGACTTTGAAGTCGTAGTACCAGGAACAAATTAAATCCAGTGGCCAAACGTCAAGGAGCAGGACCCCGGCTGAATGAAGGTCCGGCAACGCTCGAGCTCGACGCCATGACGTACCCAACCGGCAACGCGCGCGGGCCGGCGAAGCCTAGGATCCGTCAAGTGGCTTTGGACCTCAACCCGCCGATCGTGGCTCGAAAACAGACGGGTCAAAGGCTAGGAGTCATCAAGAAGATTCGAAAGTCGTTTCACGATCTACCGCAGTAAGTACATAAGTCAACATTTGACCCTATTCTTCCCCACGCCGGCCGAGATCCCAAAGACATCCTGCGCGATCCCATCAAGGGCGCGCATGTCGCGACCAGCGCCGGCAGCGCATGCGTGATTGAGCCGCCCTGTTCGCCGGCTGGATGGCGGTGCGGGCCTACGGGATCCGAGATAACACCATTGCCAAAAAGCCAGCGCAGCAACGGCTCCAGTCATGCGCAAACTTCAAAATGTTTCTGGTTCTGACGGCTTGAACGGAGCGCAGCGATTGAACGACTGGAACGGTTGGAACAAATCTTAAGGTTCAGGCTCGTTGGGTAATCCCGAATAATTCGTCCAAACTGAAACAACAGAACCGCTCTCACGTTGACCACGGACTTTGACAGCGGCTCTTTCACGCGCGACCCCAACCAGATTCCTGATGGTGAGCAG
>DASXSW010000027.1:0-3578 GCA_036505755.1 Binatia bacterium
GAACCTCGGCGCCGGCATGACGAGATCAAGAGCGCTCGAGCTTAACGTACGAGACACGGTTCCCACGATTGACGTCGAACTCACCGACTACGGCGTTAGAATCTATGCGATACGCAAAGCCGGAGATAATGAGAATTTCGTGCGCATCACGAATTTCGTAATGCCGAACCTATGCGCGATCGGGGGAGGGACCGGCTCGGACGGATACCAGATGGATTGGCATGTGCCGATCGATGACACGCACCATTGGAAATACACCATGGCATTCAGGCGGTCAGGTGCTCTCTCTGACCGTGAAATGAGAGATCGCAGAGCCGCGATTGGCGACGATTACCATCGGACTCGCACGGCCGCGAATCGCTATATGCAGGACCGCGACGAGATGAACCGAGGAGATACTTTCACGGGCTTGGGAACGAATTTTTTGAACCACGATGGTTGGGCGGTTGAGACTCAGGGACCGATTGAAGACCGCACCAGAGAACACATCGCCACGACTGACAAGGCCATTGTGGCGGCGCGCAAGCTCTTACTGAAAGGCATGGACGACGTGCGGCAAGGCAAGGACCCGCTGCATGTGATTCGCGCTCCTTCATCCAATGATTTTCCACATTTATTCGTTCGTCATGAAGTCGTTCCGAGCTCTCTAGATTGGAAGACTTACTGGAGACAGGGCGCATAGTACGGAGGGTTGTTACATGAGCAAAGACACGAAAAACACTCCCCAAAAAGCCATACGGGTCAATCCATACACGGTTCCTGAAGGCCAGCATGGCTGGCGGGGACTCGGCCTGGAAGGCAACCACAAGCGCAAGTGGTACACGGTTTTGCAGAATGAGCACGTGCTGGTAACCGCTCTGATCACCTTGCCCGGTGAAACTTCAGTAAGACATTCGCATGAAAGCGGAGAGCTTTCTATCCATTACGTTGACAAATTCCAACCTTTTGTTACCTGGCACCCGGGCGGTGAGCTCCACGGAGGAGCGCAGGAACAGAAACAGCCGCAAACGGCAGATGTGGTGGCTGAGTTGATGTCGGATCATCCGGACGTCAAAAAATTGCTCGAGCACGTGACCCATCTCGAGCAGGATATCAAGAGACTAGAGAAAACATTGCAACAACTCGTGAAACCGGACCCCGCCCCGCGGTTGCTCATCGATATCTTGTTTCCGCCTTTCAAGACGATTATCGACGACCCCCATTTTCCGCCCAAAAGAACGGTCACGGGCCAATGGTATGACTGAGCAGGCTGCGGGAAAAGGCTCATCGGCTTCGGTGTCCTCAAGGTGAACTCGCGGAATCGCTAAGGAAAAATATCGAGTGACAAAAGGAGGAGATTTCATGGTATCAAACGTAACGATTGGCGCACCCCGCCCCGCGCCTTCTTTTACTCCGGTCTTTGTGGCCATCGACAGGCAGCTTTTAGCGGCCGAAGGGCTCACCGCAACTATCAAGTATCGTGCTCATGCGAAGGATCTCGTATCCGGCGAGGTGGACTTCCTGGCGAGCGGGCACGGACACGTGGAATTCGTCAAGGGATCTGACATCAGGATCGTTTGCGGGCACTCGACCCGAGGCGGGGCGCATGTGCTCGTGGTAAGACCTGAAATCGATCATGTGAAAAACCTCAAGCACGTTCTAGTAGCCGCCGAGGAGAACGTGTTCGAGCTCAGAAATATTTTGGCGCACTACGGCGTCGACCTGGAGAGCTCCGGAATCAAGCTAACGATGATCGATGGTTCGCATCCAAAGCAGTTCGCAGCCTTGCAGCGAGGCGAGGGCGACGGCGCGACGCTCGGAGCCCCATGGTGGATGTACGCGGTAAAAGAGGGTTACAAGAACGTGGGAAGCGGAGACGAATTCGGCCACGGTCTACCCGGCTCGGGCATTTACGTGGCGGCGAAAAAGATAAAGGAGAACCCGGACCAGGTGAGTCGCTTCGTGAAGGCGTATGTGAAAACCATAAAGTACTGCAAAGAAAACATACCCGAGACATTGCAGACCATCATGAAGTACTCGGCCGATTGGGGCGTTAATAATCTCGAGGTAGCCAAGATGGCGTACGATTCGGCCGCGCCTTATTGGAACCCTAGCGTGGATCCGGCGGCAATCGATCGGCTGTTAAAAGTAACGAGTGAAAAATTGGGAAAACCGCCTGTGGCAGGGGAGAAGTTTCTGGAGCTGCGATTCCTTCAGGCGGCTCTGCAGGAAACGGCTTAAGAAGAGATGGTTTTTGCAAGTCGCGCGAGCAAAGGACATGACAGGGTTGTCCTAATGCTTGGCGAAAGCTTATGAGGCAGAGGTCTCTTTTGAATTATCGGAGGCTAGTCGCGATCGTCACGGTTTTTGGAATCAAGCTACTGCTCGGCAGCTCCTTTGTGAAAGCGGCTGAGTCGAAACCGGCCTGGCAGCTAGCATGGGAGAAAGTTGTGGCTGGAGCGCTTACAGAAGGCCAGGTCGTGGTATACGGAGACAGCCAAGGAACTCATGCCGACATAACAGGAGAATTTAATCGAGATTACCCTGATATCAGGGTGGTGACGGTGAGCGGGAGAGGTAGCCAGCTCGCGCCACGCCTGGTTGCCGAGCGTAGAGCGGGAAAATACTTGGCCGATGTTTTGGCCGGCGGCTCCACGGGCGGCTTCCGTACTTTGGGGGAAGAGGCCTTTGATCCCGTACCACCAGCTTTAATTTTGCCCGACGTCGTCGACAAGTCGAAGTGGTACGGAGGCAAGCATTATTACCCTGATCCGAAGAATCAATATATCTTTATGTATGAAGGCAGCGTGGAAACGGGCTATCTCCGCATTAACACGAAAACGTTCAAAAAAGATGAATTCAAGTCTTACTGGGATGTTCTGGACAAAAGATGGGCCGGGAAGATATTGATTTTCGATCCCCTGGTGAGTTCCATCCAGAACGTCGCGATTTTGTATGCTGATCCTCGCGTCGGTCCCGAATTCGTGAGGCGACTTTTTGCTGATATGAATATTTCCATTTCCAGGGAGCGCCGTCAGGCGACCGATTGGCTCGCCCAGGGCGTTTTCCCTATGTGTTTTTTCTGCCGGGACATCGAGATCGCAACGAAACAGCGATTGCCGGTGGATAGCGCCGATGTCAAAGAAGCAGCTAGCACGATAGCGCCGGGCGGAAACGCCGCGCTGCATCTGATGAGCAAAGCGCCGCATCCGAATGCGGCCAAAGTTTTCCTGAACTGGTATCTTTCGCGTAAAGGACAAATGATTTGGCAGAAAGTCATGAATACCAAAGTGGGAGAACCTTCGGAATCGATGAGGATCGATATACCGAAAGACGAGGTCCCTGCGGAAGTGCGAAGAGTCGCGGGGGTTAACTATCAAGTGATCGGATATGTCGATACTCAAGCACCACTGGAAATGGTTAAGAACATTCTAGACAAATTAGGAAAGTAAAGGAGAAAGGGGCTTCGAAATGGAGAACGTACGATATGAAAAGGAACGCGTATTCGTTCGCGGAATCAGCGCTAAAACCTATACGGTTTCAGAATACCTCAAGTGGGTTCAAGAACACCCTAGAGTGTTCAAGTCGAAAGATATGCG
>DASXSW010000028.1:0-6379 GCA_036505755.1 Binatia bacterium
ACTTCGGCGCGGCCGCGTAAGTCAGTTGGCAAAAACTTGCCGGTCTTCATCGCAAGATATTCGAGAATCGCGCCGGATTCGAAAATACTCAGCGGCCCGCCGCCGTCGCCCGGTTCGTGATCGACGATCGCAGGAATCCGATTATTAGGCGAAACCCTCAAAAACTCCGGCTTGAACTGATCACCCTTGCCAATGTCGATCGCTCTGATGTTGTACGGAACTCCAGTCTCTTCCAAAAAAATCGTGATCTTATGGCCGTTCGGCGTCGTCCAGTAGTAAAGGTCAATCATGGGAATCCTCCAAAAAGGCAATGGGCACCCCCACCTCTTTCCTCCGCCGCGCGCGGGGGAGACTTTCTATGAGGCTTGTCAAGTGCCCCTAAATTTTTTTCAGGCCGCCTGGCGCATTTTCTGTCGGGTGATGTTGGCCAAATGAATGTTTTCATCGTACGGTGTATGGTCTCTCCACATCACAAAGATAATCTTGAGCCACTTGGCCCCCAGAGCCCGCAAAGCTTGGTGATGACTGTGTCCTTTAGCACGTTGATCGCGATAGTAGTGATTCGCCCACTCACTTCGGTTGAGCGAGACAAAGGCCAGCCAGTAGGCGGCGTGTCGCAGAATCTTGTTACAAGAGAAACGAAATTGCACGATCCGGCTTTTGCCGCTGGCTTTCGTTACCGGTACCACTCCCGCCTCAGCCTGAAGATGACGAAAGGACTCCCAGCGACTCTTGGCATCGCCCAGCTCAGCCCAGAGCGTGGCGATGATCGTGCCTGTCTTGGCTCCCGGCAGCATCGTCACCAGCTCAGCCGCCGGCATAGAAGCGAAAAAACTCTTGACCCTCTCGTTGTAGCTCTCAACAGCATCGCGCAAGGGCTTAAGCTGAGCCAGCAGGACTTTAAGCAGTCGGGCTTTGGCCCTCACCACATGCTCGGGAATCTTCAGTTGAGGTTGGTTCAATTTCTCCCACAGCTCTTTGGAGCGCTCTTCTCCCAGATGGTGCTCGCGCTTAGAAAAGCGATTCCACTGTCGGCGGGTGAGCTTGGACAGATCGTGGGGCGTGGGATACTGGTCAAGAAAATCCAACGCTATATTCGATTCCAAGTCAGAAAACATCTCCAAGGGCCGCACATAGTACTCTTTGAGGGTTCGGCTCAGCTGATTGAGCAGTCGAGCTTTTTGTCGCACCAACCGGTACTGATCCCGAGTCAGCAGTTTAAGTTCCTGAGCCGCATCGGAGTTGGGCTCAAGCGCTCGCAGATGACCGTGATCGGTCCTCAGAAATTCGGCCAACACATAAGCGTCAAAACCGTCACTCTTAGACTGGCTCATGCGAAAACGGTCCCGAGCCCGATCCAATGCCTTGGGGTTAACCGGATAGACTACCACCCCATGGTCCAAAAGAAAGTCCACGATGCGCCCGTGGGGCTTCTCGATAGCCGCCCAAAGCTCGATTCCCTTTGCCCGGCTCTCATCAAGCCAGCGGCCAAACTCAGTAAGCCCCTCGACGTTCTCGACGACCTTCTTCTCGATGACTCGGTTGCCATCAGGATCACTGACCCACACCTGATGAAACTCATCCGCCCAATCCACTCCCAAATAATATCGCTTCAACTTCTCTTCCTCCTTGTTTGTTTACTTTCGATTCTAAGTGCGCTGAACGGAAAGTTCGCCTTATATTGGTCCTCAACCAAGGGACAACTTTCTATTGAACCTTTACTCCGTTCTCTCGCCGGCCGGGACAGTCTCCCCCTGATCCTCAAAGTGGGACTCGATGAAGGTGGTCCTCATACCAGCAAGCTCCTTAAAATCGGCTTTACCAAATTATCGTATGCCACCTCACCCTGCTAATATAAGGATGAAGGAGGGGCGCAGTTAAATTATTCTTCCTCGTCTATTTCCTTGCATACACCCGGTCGATAAACCCTTCTTTCTCAATCTCGCGCACGATGCTGTCGTCGATCAAACTATCAACGGTGACCGTGCTGCCGGGCGTTTGTTTCAAGGCATCGTCGAGCTGGATTTTCATTCCTTCGCGTGTCGTGTAAGGAACTCGCTCCAGCGTCTTGGCCGTGGACTCATAGGAGCTATCGAGATACGCCTTGTTCGCTCCCCTTAAATATTTGGCGACGATTTTCTGCGTCGCGTCCTTGTTGGTCTTGAAAAAGTGCGACGCTTCGATTAGCGCCATCACCACTCTTTTCACGACCGAGCGATTCTTAGCGAGGTAACTTTTAGTCGTCACCGCGCAGATGAACGGCAGCGGATAGGGCTTTTTCAAATCGGCCATATTTGCCAGGATACGGTGTGGCAATCCGCCGGGAATCAAATACACGTTGCCCGGCGGCGAAGGAAAGCCGGCGATGACTCCGCGGCTGAATCCTGCGGCGCGCTCCGAGGCGCCGCCCACTTGGAGGATCTTCACGTCTTCCATGGGGCGCAGACCCAGCCCTTTAAGCAACTCCCGCGCGGCTACATCCGACACGCTACCGAAACGGCTGATGCCGATCGATTTTCCCTTCAGGTCTTCCGCGGATTTGATGCTGTCGAGAACAACGAGCTCGTAGGCCAAAACATTAATTGTACACGCGACGCTCACCGTGTCCGCCCCACGCACATTGGCATTGGCTACGCCGCTTCCCGCGGCATTTCCGACCTGGATATCCTGCGCCATGATCGCCGCGATGCCGACTGTAGTGCTGCCGATGTAAACCAAATCGACGTCTAAGCCATTCTTCTTATAAAAGCCCGCGTCCTGCGCGATTGTCCAAATCTGATTCAGCGTGTCGGTCGAGCTGTAGGCGATTTTGATTTTATCTTGAGCTTGGGCGTCACCTGACAAGATGGCGATAAAAAGTAACAGCATCGAACAGATCAAGCATCGGTTGCCGTGAATTCCGCCGTTCATTAATCCTCCTTGCCCCCACCTCTTTCCTCCCCCGCGTGCGGGGGAGGATGAAGGAGGGGGAAGACCTTGCCGTTTAAGGCACTGTAAACCTTCTCCGCCGTCACCGGAATGTCGAACAATCTCACGCCGCAAGCATCGTGTACCGCGTTGGCGATCGCCGCAGGCGGAGTGACGTTGGCGTGCTCGCCTATACCCTTTGCCTCGTAAGGACCGGGACCATTTTTGCCTTTGACCAACACCGTCGTAATTTTTGGAATATCGAGAATGTTGGGAATCTTATATTCGCCAAGATTCGTCGTCGTGATCTTGCCGCGGTCATCGATCAGCTCTTCCATCAGACCGGCGCCGATCGCCATGATCGCCTCGCCGTCGATCTGTCCCTGATGGCCGAGTGGATTGATAATCGTGCCGACATCGTGCGCCGTGATGAACTTGTGTAGTTTGACTCTTCCGGTCTCCCGGTCGACTTCGACCTCCGCCACTTGTGCGACAAAGGAAGTGGACGAACCTTTGCGCGGCACTTCGAGCTCGATGCTGACCTTCACCGGCGCCCCGCTGTTCTTGACGACATCGCTCAGCGAAACCGACTTGCGATTGCCGCGGCTCGAAAATTTGCCGGATTTGTAATCCACTCGATCATCTGCACAGCCGAGCAGCTTCGCCGCCAGCGGAATGAGCTTGCCGCGCAATTCGCCGGATGCCTGCACTGCCGCCGCGCTGTTGATGTTGGTCGAGCGGCTGCCGCCGAAGCCGACATCGACGCTGTAAGGCACATCGGACGTATTGCCGATGCGGCAAGCCACGCGTTCGTAGGGCACTTCCATTTCGTTGGCCACCGTCTGGCATAGAACAGTCTGCAAACCGGTGCCCTGATCGCCGGCCACGGTAAACACCGTAATCGAGCCGTCAGATTCTGCGGTTAATACTACCCACGCTTTTCCCGCACCGGTGCCACGCTCGTACATGGCAACGCCGCGGCCAAAGTTTGGCCCGCGTTGTTTCGTCTTCCAGCGGGCGGCGTCGAGCGCGGCTTGCAACGTTTCTTTCGCTTTCACGCCGCTCCATGATTTGCCCAGAGCATTTTCTTCCCCTCACCGACGAGATTGATCATGCGAAACTTCGCCGGGTCCATTTTGAGCTCGCGGGCGATGAGATCCATGTGTGATTCCGAGGCGAAAACGGCTTGAATGGCCCCGGGCGCGCGCCAGAAACCGCACGGCACCGTATTCGTGTAGACCTGCAGCGCTTCCATATAAGTGTTGTCGATCTTGTACGGCCCGGCGGAGCCAGCGCCGCCGATGCTCGCCCGCCCCGGCTTCATGCCGGCGTACGCGCCGGTGCCGTGGATCGCCTGCAAATAGCGCGCGGTCATCCGGCCGTCACGCTTGACGCCGGTTTTCACCTTGACGATGGTGTAGTGATCAGGATTCATCACCGTCAGCTCTTCGGTATGCGTCAGGACGATCTTCACCGGCCGCTTTGCTTGTTTGGCAAGGAAATAACAGCTCGGCAAGTCGCCTGCGCCGCTCTTGCCACCGAAGTCCGCGCCGACGTGAACCGCGTGAATGCGAATCTGGCTAGCTGGAATGCCGACGGCCTTGGCAAATTGCGCTCTGGTTCCGAACGGGCCCTTGGTCGACGACCAGGCATCGACCTGGCCGTTCTCGTCGACCTTCACCAGAAAAGATTGCGGCTCGAGATAGCCTTGATGATGAATCGGGATACGGAACGTGTGCTCCAACACCAGATCGGCCTCGCGGAAGCCCTTTTCGATGTCTCCTTTACCCCACGTGAGCTTGTTAAGCACGTTGGGAATGTCTTTGACCAAGATATCCTGCGGCGCGCCGTCATAGGCCGAAGCGTCGTCGTGCACGATCGGCGCGCCGGGTTTCATCGCCTCCAAAACGTCGAAGACCGCCGGCAGCTCCTGGTATTCGACTTCGATGAGATCGATCGCCTCTTCAGCCGCCTCGCGTGTCTCGGCCGCCACGGCAGCAACTCGGTCGCCGATGTAGCGCACCTTGTCCCAGCACAGCACCGGGATGTCGCGGATGCTCTTGCCCTGAAAATGATTCGGCTCGTCTTTGCCGGTGACGATCGCTTTGACGCCCGGCACCTGCCAAGCCTTGGAAGTATCGATGCGCAAGATGCGCGCGTGCGGGTACGGGCTCCTAAGAATTTTACCCCACAGCGTGTCGGGAAAGTGCACATCGGCGCCATAAATAGCCTGGCCACTGGCCTTCTCGGCGCCCTCCACTTTTGCGACCGGAGCACCGATGATTGAAGATGGTTTTGCCATTAAAGATTCTCCTTTGTCTGATTCTGTATTAGGCTATTCTAAAGAGGTTCCAATCGTTCAAACCGTTCAAGTCGTTCAATTCGTCTCAGGAAATCCTACGATTTGAACGGAGCGCATGGTTCGACAGGCTCACCATGAGCGGCTATTTTTGCAGGCTCACGATCAACGCGGTATTCATTCCGCTCGTCCTGAGCTTGTCGAAGGATTGAACGTTTTGAACAACAACTTACATTCCGCCCACTGCCGCGCCTGCAGAGAACGGGTCCGGGAAATCTTAACCCTGGTCTACGGCGAATGCCGGGTGAATCATTCGTTTCCGTGGTCGGCTCAACCGCTGGCTTATGAAAATTCACCAGTAGGTGATCTATTGCAAAAAATTCAAACCGAGCTCGGCAATTTCCGCGGCCACCGCGACTTCATCAAAAGCGCGCAAGTGCCGCCCTGCGATTTCTATATTTCAGATCCGCCTTTTATCTTAGAATTCGACGAGAGCCAACACTTCTCACGCCCGCGGCTGGTTGCGCTTTCGCTCTACCCCGATCAAATCGACGTAGGGTTTTCCCTTTCTCATTGGAAAAAGCTATGCCGCGAGATCGATGCCAAGGATGACCAACCGTTCGATCGCGATGAGCGCCGTGCCTGGTACGATACCCTGAGAGATCTGGTTCCAAGGCAATATGGCTTCATGCCGACGGTCCGCCTTTACGCCGCTGATTATCCTTGGTGCTCTTTTGACGCCCGCTCTGATCAGGACCTCGATATCTTGCGCAATTTACTTGCCGACCGGCTCCCTCGGCGCCTAAAGAAAAGCTTTAGCTAAGTCAATAATTGAGGATGGAGGATTGACGATAGCGTCGAAAATGCCCGCCGCCTCGGACTTTCATACGATCCTCCATCTTCGATCCTCTATCCTCAGTTCAAAATAGCGGCACCCCCCGCGAAGACTTTTGCCGGCTGATTCGTATCAACCATTGAACAGGAGTGTCTCCGGCCTTATTTTCGGAGCCCGTGGGTTGTATGATCGAACGAATACGTCGCAGCCGCAAAACTGATAATCCAACACTATGGCGACAGCTTGGCCGGAGAAAGACGACCACGAATTGCTCGCGCTCATTCAGGACGGCAACGGCCAAGCCTTTGCGACCTTGGTTGAGCGCCATACCGAGCGCT
>DASXSW010000029.1:0-14944 GCA_036505755.1 Binatia bacterium
CAGCTGGCGTTGAGTCCTCAGTGCGGTTTTTCCAGCACAGTGCTGGGCAACAACCTCACCGTCGAGGCTGAGATAGCAAAATTATCCCTGGTGGTGCGCGTGGCGCGCGAGGTGTGGGGTTAGACGAGAGCGCAGGTACCGGGAATCTTTTCTGGGCTTCGGTCGCCTCAATCGCAGACCGTACCGATAATAAAGAAGCCAATCTTCTCAAGAACGTGGTTAGCAACGATCTCCCATTGGGGATCGATCCGAGCTGCCTCCTTTGGAATCGATTGAGAACGGCGGATCGACGTGAATATGCGCGTTTTCGTCTTCTTACCGCTCAAAAGAGTCCTCGACCCTCGCTTGCGGCGACAACTCCTTGATCAGAGCCGTCATCTCGAAGAGTTTAGTATCCAAGAAATCGCGAGAATTGGAGTCTTTGGAGTTCGAGGCATTGAACACTTCAAGTTCTCACTCGAAACCAGCTGTCATCTGGGCGGCATCGAGGAGTTCGTGCCGCGCCTTCGGCACTGCTCCTCGAAGAGCGCGTGGATTTCCGGCTGTTCGTCCTTATGGAAGCGGCAGTTGGAAGTTGGGGTTCGCGCATCTGATAATGGCCCAACGTCCTTCATTGCTTATCGTGGGCACGCTTTGGGCATTTTTGCGGTTTTACGCCATAAGCCCAAAGAAATTGCGCTAAGAAGTAACGAAATTTCTAGAGGAATTTTGGAGCGGGCGACCGGGGTCGAACCGGCGACGTCCAGCTTGGGAAGCTGGCATTCTACCACTGAATTACGCCCGCTCAGATCAGGGTAGAGTTGCCACTGAAATGTATGGAATTGGCGGCGGGTTGTCAACGTGCGCGGTTCGGTAGCTCGTATCTACGCGTGGTGCGGTTTCCCGCGCGCGACGCCAAGAAGTTCGGCCGGCGATATTTTTGAAACCAAGATGCAGATCACATTGCCTTCCCGATGCATAACGCCGTTCACTCCGCCGCGTGAGAAACCATAGAAATTAATTCTCTTATCCGGATCAAAGAACCGCTCGGAATCTTTCGGAGCATCCGCCTCACCACCAAGAAATGTGAAACAAGTGACCGTGGAACCATCGCCCTCATAAACGGTGACCAAAACATCGCGGTTGGCGATCTTTTCGGCGAAACCCGCAACGGGATGAAGCTTGAATTTGGACAGGTCCAAAGCGACCGGCTCAAATCGGCTCTTTACGGCACGAGTCAGTTCCTGCCTGAGCTGCGCGGCATCGTTGACGCGTACAAGCGCGGTCTTCCCGCTGACGAGGCTTTCGTGTATCGCCAAGATCCTTGTTGGAATATCCTCTCTCGGCCGTGATTGAAACAACCACGCGGCAACCACTAGAGCCACGACCGCAAAACCATAAATTGGCCGCAGACGCGCTGTGGCGAGCCACTCGCGAACCGACGAGATTACCCTCGTCGCCCATGTGTCCGACTCTAACTTGGCCCCACGGTTTGCTATCTGCTCTCGAAGATCTTGCGGAACGGCAATCGCCCGGGCGGCGAGTCTGATATCACGTTTGAGCGCCATTTCCCGTTCGAACTGAGCCGTGCAATCATGGCATTCGGCCAGGTGCTCTTCGACGGCGGCTTTTTCGATCGCGGTCAATTCGTCGTCGACCAACCCGGTAATCAATTCTTGTGCTGCATCGCAGTGCATCGTTCAGCGCTCTTTGGGGTCTTGGACCAGATACTCGCTAAGAAGTTTCTCCAGTAATCGGCGGCCGCGCGACAACCGCGAACGGATCGTCCCGATCGGACAAGAGAGAATGTCCGCGGCTTCTTGATAAGAGAAATCGCCCATGTCGACCAGCACGATCGGCGCACGAAACTCATCGGGAATTTTGCTTATCGCATCGCCGATCTTAGCGGCCAGCTCCTGTTGTAGGATCAACTTTTCCGGTCCCGGATTAGCCGACGGCAACGTGTCCCAGAAATTTTTCTTGTGCTCTGCCGTCTCTAGCAGATCAACGGCCAGCGTACGTTTGTTGCGCGCGTAGGCATCGAAGAAAAAATTGTAGAGAATGCGGGTGAGCCAGGCTTTGAGATTTGTTCCGAGCGTAAACTGACGATAGGAACCGAGCGCCCGGGCGTAGGTCTCTTGCACGCAATCCCGAGCGTCTTCCTCGTTCTTAGTCAGATAAAAAGCAACTCGATATAAGTGATCGAGGTGATCCATGATCTCCGACGCGAACTGCCGCTCTAAATTTCCAAGTCTGTTTCGGCTCACCGCCCGCGCATTGTAACGAGGCGGGTGAGTCCTGTCCAATCCCGAGCCTTATTAAGGACCAACGATACTGACTTAGGAAAAGTTCCCAAAGTGCCGGGCCATCCGATCTCGCTCAGTCTTGCACCGCGCAGCCGAGCTATTCTATGTTGGCGCCATGAAATACAAAATGCTTGGTAAAACTGGATTACGCGTCAGCGCCGTCGGCTTGGGCACCATGGTCCACGCGGGCCATTTTGGCCCGATGAAAGATTCAGAGTCGATCAGCGCTATCGAAACGGCTCTCGACCTTGGCGTGAATTTCATTGACACCTCGGACGCCTACGGCGCCGGCTACTCGGAAACGCTGCTCGGCAACGCGTTAAGAGGTAAACGTGACAAAGTCATCCTCGCCACCAAAGGTGGAAATGTCATGGTCGGCCCAAACCGCGGTAAACGGATTTTCGAAGCGGATTATATTAGCCGTGTTGTGGACGAAAGTTTGCAGCGGCTCCGAACCGACTACGTCGATCTTTATCAATTGCATAACCCCACCGTCGACGTGATTGAACGCGGGGAAGTTTGGCAAGTCCTCGAACGAGCCAAGCAAGCCGGCAAGATCCGCCATTACGGCGTTTCCATCAATACCATGGAGGAAGGCATCGCAGCCGTTAGAGACGGTCGAGCTGAAACGATACAGGTGGAATACAATCTGCTCACGCAAGAACCGGCGGAAAGAATTTTTCCGCTGGCACAGCAGACGAATATTGGAATCATCGCCCGCATCCCGCTTAAGCGCGGGATCTTAACCGGCAAGCTTACCCGCGCCGACGAAGAACGATTTCAAGGCGAAGATGTTCGGGCTCGAACGTTCAAGGGCGAGCCGTTCGCGAAGGAATTGGCCAAAGCCGACCAGCTTGGTTTTTTGGTCCATGGCCCGGTGAAGACGCTCGGACAGGCAGCCCTGGCTTTCTGTCTCGCTCACCCGGCGGTCAGCGTGGTGATTCCCGGAGCGCGCAACGCTGCGCAAATGCGCGAGAACGCCGCCGGTGCGGATGTCGAAATTCCGCCAGCGGATCTCGCCAAAGTCGCCGATCTCTGGCGAAGCGGGTTTGCGAGTTAGTGGATGGTTCACCGCGGAGGCGCTGAGGACGCGGAGGTTGGGGTTCAAAAAACATAAAACTCTGCGTGCTCTGTGTCTCTGCGGTGATTCCCGTCTTAGGTTGCACGATGCCAAAGCTGCGCGCGGTTAAAATTCCCCGCGGTAAAAACCGCGCTGCCCACGCGCCTCTTCGACGCCGACTTCCATGTAACGAATTTTCGATCCAGGAAATTGTCGCCTGACCTGGCGGCGGATCTGATTAGCGACATGTTCTGCTAACAACTCGGTGCTGGTGTTGGCGAGCGGCAAGAGAATGACGTCTTGACGCGGCAAAACGATTTTTTGCTTTTTGTAGCGAACTTCGATCTCTTTGACGTGCTGACGGACTTTAATCGCCGGACTCTCTGTTTGAATCAGCGTGCGGTGATCCAGCGCATCACAGATCCGTTTTACCATCGGCTTAAAAGCGATGAAGTCGAGCACCACACCGGCACGGTCTAATTCCCCTTCCAGAGCTACGGACACTTGGTAGTTGTGCCCGTGCAGGGGTTCTCTCTGACCGTTGGGAAAGATCAAGAAATGCGCCGAGGCAAAATTAAAATAATCTTTCGCAACTTCAATGCTAAACGATCGTGACATGCACTGGACGTTAGCCAAAAGGCCTCTCCCTTTCAAGCGACGACCGTGAGACTTGCAAGAGTGTCGAAAGTTACTCCAGCGCTACTATTCTTACTTGCAACTGAAGCGCGAAGGAGTTAGGTGAGAAGAACATGTATCTTGCGGAAGCTGTCGATCTAAGACGCGGTGAGATGACTGCGCTGATCGGCGCGGGCGGCAAAACGACGGCGATGTTTCGCTTGGCCAAGGAACAGCGCGAGCAAAGTTGCAAAGTTTTGGTTACGACGACGACCAAGATCTTCAAACCTACGAAACCCCATGTCGACCGCCTATTCTTAGTTGAGGATATCGACGATTTTGCGAATGCCTCCGCGCAAATCGACTCTCCGGTCGTCGTCGCCGCCGGCTACGGTGTTAACGAAGAAGGGAAGCTGTTGGGACTGCCGGCGCCGTGGCTCGACCGTCTGAAGCAGGCCGGCAAATATGACGCGATCTTGGTTGAAGCGGACGGCGCGGTGTCACGCCTGTTCAAAGTGCCCTCGGAAAACGAACCGGTGATTCCGTCGACCTGCCGTCTGACGATTTGGCTAATGGCGATCAAAGTATTGGGCAAGCCGCTCGATACGGAATGGGTGCATCGGGCCGAACGCGCTGTGGATCTGCTCGGCGGCACACGTGGCGCATTGGTGACAGAGGAACTGATTCTCAAGCTGGTCAAACATCCTGCGGGCTGCTTGAAAGGCATCGCGCCGGCGAGCCGCAAAGTCGCATTGATAAACCAAGCTGACAGCGAGGGAGAAATTGAAATGGCGCGGAGTCTCGGCAAGAAATTCCTCAGCTGCGGTCTCGACCGAGTCGTTGTCAGCAGTTTCATGAGCGACGATCCCGTCAAAGAAGTGCTAATTCAATAGATCAACGGGGGGTTGATAAAATGATTTCCGCGGTGGTTTTGGCTGTCGGAAGGGCTAAAAGTTTAGGCCAGGAAAAATTGCTTTTACCGCTGCGAGGCAAGCCCGTGCTCCAATGGGTTTTGGAAAGCGCACTTGCTTCTGACCTCGACGAGATCGTCTGCGTCACGCGTGAACTGGCTTCCGTCAGGAGCCAACTGAACCTCAGCGACGAGCGCTTGTTCTGGCTAACGAATTACGCCGCCGATCGAGGCCAGAGCACCTCGGTTATCTCGGGCTTATGGGCGACGAATCCAAAAAGCGAAGGCGTCATGTTTCTGGTCGGCGACCAACCCTTGATTCGTAAGAAGTTGATCAACTCTTTGATCGAAAAATTCAGGACCGGTTCGGCCTGGATCGTCGCGCCGAGCTTTAATAGAGAGCCGCGCAACCCGGTGTTGTTTCGTCGCAACCTATTTCCTGAATTGCTCCAACTTAGCGGAGACCGGGGCGGACGCGTGCTGATCGAGAAGCACAGGAATAATACCGCGCTGGTTGAATGGAAAGACGAAACTCCCTTCTTAGATATCGACGTGCATGAAGAGTATGAGCGGCTGAAGGAAATGGCCTATGCGGACGATTAGGGCTTTGCCGCACCTCCGACTGCTTGTGAGATTTGCTTGAGACCATCGCGCTCGATGAGTCGAAGCAAGCCTTTGTTGATCTGTTTTACCGCCGCGGGCCCTTCATAAATCCAACCGGTATAGATCTGTACGGCGCTAGCACCGGCTTTGATTTTGTCGTAGGCATCTTGCGCATTGAAGATTCCTCCGACGCCGATGATTGGCAGCCGTCCCCGTGTCACTTGGTAAATGTGAGCAATAAATCCTGTCACCGCCTTGGTAATTGGCCTGCCGCTCAGTCCGCCCGGTTGAGAACCATGAGGCGATCTTAGATTGGCCCGCATGAAAGCGGTCGCATTTGTCGCGACGATACCCGTCAATTTCACCGACTCGACGACTTCGATAATCTCATCGACTTGCGCGAAGTTCATGTCCGGGGCGATTTTCACAAAGACCGGTTTGAGATTAATTCCGGCGCCAGCAGCGAGTTCGCGGTTCTTTTCTTGCACCGCGGAGACTAATTCACGCAGGAGACTCTTTTCCTGGAGATCGCGCAGGTTTGGTGTGTTCGGCGAGCTGACGTTCAACGTGAAAAAATCACCGTGGTCAAAAAGCTTCTCGAAGCAAGAAAGAAAATCGGCCACGGCGTCCTTCGTCTCGACTATTTTGGTCCGGCCGATATTAATCCCGAGGGGAATATGGGGTTTCCCTCCGCGGATGCGCAGGCGGTTGAGCTTGAGCGCAATCGCTTCGGCGCCTTCATTGTTAAAGCCGAGCCGGTTAATCAGGGCGTCATCTTCGGGTAGACGATAGAGCCGCGGTTTAGGATTGCCGGCCTGCGCCTGTGCCGTTACGGCACCGATTTCCATGAAACCAAAGCCAAAATTAGAAATCGTCTTCGGTGCCTCGGCGTTCTTATCGAAGCCGGCGGCCAGTCCCACCGGGTTGGCAAATGTCAAAGGCCCGACCCTAACGGCCAAACGTTCGTCTTCAACCTTGTAGAGATTTTCGACAATACCGCCAAGAAACTCTGCCCTCGCCAACAGGGCTAAGATCATCTCATGGCTGGTTTCGGGATCCTTGCGAAACAACAGTGGACGAACGAGCGACTTGTACAAGAAGGCCATTGGATCCGTGTAGCGGAAAATGCATTTGACTTCCAGCGCACAGGGACGCTTGTGCGATCAGAGAAGCGGATTGCATTGCAAAATTAACACGAGGAAGCCGCCACGTCTCTGCACGCCGAACGCCCACGCTGATATTCTTCGCCTCCATCACCTCCATCAAGTTGAATGGAGAACTTTCCCAGCACCAAGTTGTCGGGCAGCTTCGCACAAAAAAAAGCGCCGGGCTTGCGCCCGGCGCCACTTTTGGACCGGTGAAAAATTTAGATGTGTTAACCGTGGACCAAAATCCTGAGTCGACTCTTTGTCGTCTCGTTGTAGCGAGACATTGAGCGCAAAAGAAATGCCATTGACTAAGCATTTGATTTAACTAGCGTTAAAGAGTTATTTTCTTGCGAATTTCGTAAGGAAACTTGACACAAATACCAAGTCTAACCACCCATTGCTAAATCATTGGTTAGACTCAAGAATTGGCCAGCGAAAGTGTAATGTTTGATGGCACTTTTTCATCAACCATCAAACGGTGTGAGATGTCGAGACTGATCGGTACCAGAGCAACCGGTTGCGAAAATTATCACTTCGTCGCGAACAGCAATTGTCAGTTTCGATTCTTTATTTCCTTCTCTCTCAATTGCTTCAATAGATCATCGAAGCTGCCTTTTGCGAGAAGCCGGTTGAACTGGGAACGGAAGTTAACAACAATGCTGATGTCTTCGATGACGACGTCGTAGATTTTCCATTCTCCTTGCATACGATGGAGCCGATAGTTAACTGAAGTAGGTTCGCCTTTGCCGGAAATGATTTTAGTTTTCACCTGAGCCAGATCATTTTCGATACTCTCATTCATGAAAACTATTTTCTCGTCCTTATAGGAACCAATTTTACTGACGTAAGAATTGCCGAGAAAATCTGCAAAGGCTGCGACAAATTCATTTTCTCGGCCCGACGCGCTGTTCCAGTGTTTGCCCAGAGACTGCTTGGCCATTTCCAACCAGTCAAACCGCGGCATTAAAGTTTCACGCAGCCGGTCTTTGCGCTCTTCGTCATTTCCCGCCGGGCTGCTGACAACCTTCAAAACTTGTTGAATGGTTTCCTGGATCTGCTCCGTCGGCGAACTCCCGAATACCGGTGCCGGCGCGATCCAGCACGCGAACATTAAGCCGACGATGAGCGGTTTGAATGCCTTCAGCATAACTGCCTCCCTCGGACACACCCTGACAGCGCAATCGTAGGGCCAGACCGGAGCGTCACCGAAGACGGTCGAAGCGCCTAGGAAGTACCCGATTTTCCCAGGGAACGGGCCAGGAAAAACATCCGTGACAATGGCGAACGGCCGAAAATGGCAAACATTTGAACGGAGAGGGGGCAGTTGAAGATATACGGGCTCGCGTGCACGGCACATATTCGACGATAGGTGGACGGCATGCCGTGCACCTACACCGACCTACCGACCTGCAATAGCGCGGTTTATTTTATGAAGAAACTGAGCGATTGGCTGGTGTAACGGACCAGCGGGGAAAAGTAGATGCCAAAAACGACCGTCAGCACCGTAAGTGGAATCAAGAGCGTAAAACCATCGAGCGCGACGGAGATCGTCTTGTCCTCGGGATTGGGGAAGTCGAGAAACATCGTCTTGACGATCTTCGCATAATAGTAGAGTGATATAACGCTATTGATGGCAGCGATTACCGCCAGCGCGGCGAATGCGCCGCCCTGCTTGAGCACGGCAGAAAACAAGAAAAATTTTCCGATAAACCCAGCGAACGGCGGCAAGCCGGTGAGCGAGAAAAGAAACACCGCCAGACAAACTGCCGGCACAATGGCTCCTCTCCAGGCAAGTCCGCGATAGGTTTCGATGTCCTCATCGCCGGTGACGTTGGCGATCATGCCGACGACGAGAAACGCGCCGAGATTCATAATGAGGTAGACCACCACGTAAAAGAGAATCGCCGAGAGCCCGTCATTGTTGAGCACCGCGAGGCCCATGAGCATATAGCCAGCATGAGCAATGCCTGAGTAGGCTAGCATGCGCTTGAGATTTCTCTGGTTCAGAGCGCAGAGATTTCCGACGGTCATAGTGATCATGCTGAGGAACAAAAGCACGTGGGGCCACTCCACGCCTGATACGAATGTCCAATCGCCGCCGGTCACCATGCGCGACACGCCGGGAAAGAAAAACCGGATCATGATGGCCATCCCCGCGGCGTTGGAAGCAACTGAGAGAAACGCCGTGAACGGCGTCGGCGCTCCTTGATAAACGTCCGGTGACCACATGTGAAACGGCACGAAAACGATCTTGTAGCCGAACCCCGCCATGATAAAGACGAAAGCCATGAACAGAGTAGCTTTGCTGATCCCGTTCTGTGCCAGCGCGACTTGAATCGCACTGTAATCCAGGCTGCCGGTCATACCAAATATCCAGCTCATGCCGTAGATCATTGTGCCCGAGGCGACACCGCCGTAGATCAAATACTTAAGCGCCGCTTCACTGGAACGCCGGTTATGAGGCAAAAAACCGGTGAGAACGTAGGAAGTCAAACTGACTAACTCCAAGGACAAATACGCCATCAAAAGGTTGCTTGACGAGGCCATGAAAAATATGCCGAGCGTGCAAGTGAGCAGCAGCGTGTAGTACTCGCCTTCGTGGACTTGCTTGATTTCGTTGCTGCCGAGCGACATCCAGATGCACAGTATCGTCGCCGCCAGGGCGAAGACTTTGAAAAAGAGACTGAACTTGTCGAGGATCATCATCCGGTGAAATAGCCAACCCGGCTGCGCCCAGTAAAGATCGAAAGTCGCGATCAGTGCCGCTGCGCTTCCGGCCAGCGCGATAATGGCAAGGCCACGTTTGTTGCGCATCAGCAGATCGATAACAATCAGCAGTAATATCGTTCCGGAGAGAATGAGCTCCGGATAGAAGAAGCTGAGGCTGCCGACGTTTTTGAGATCCATGGTCGGGCTTTAGAGATGCGGAATGACGACTTGATTGATTTGATCCAGCGAAGCGCGCAACAGATCCAAGACCACGCTCGGATAGACGCCGACGATGATCACAATCGCGCCTAACGGCACCAGCGTGAACATTTCGCGGCCGTTGATCTCCGTCATTTTAAGATATTTTTCATTGGGCGGCCCGAGATAAACGCGTTGGATCGTCCAGAGCAGATAGCCCGCAGTAAGAATCACGCCGGCCGCGCCGAGAATTGTCAGGACTGGATACTTCTGCCATGTGCCGAGCAAGACGAGGACTTCAGAAATGAATCCTGAGAGTCCTGGCAATCCCATCGAAGCGAAGAACGCCAGGGCGGTAATACCCGTATAGATGGGCATGATCGCGGCTATGCCGCCGAAGCCGTCAATCTCGCGGTGATGCGCCCGATCGTAGATGACGCCGACCAAAAGGAACAGCATACCGGTGATCGTGCCGTGGTTGAACATCTGCAACACCGCGCCATTAATCCCTTGTGTCGTGAAGCTTGCCATGCCGAGCATCACGTAGCCCATATGGCTCACGCTGGAGTAGGCGACTAACTTTTTGAGGTCCGTCTGGGCCATGGCGCAAAGGGCGCCATAAATAATATTCCACGCCCCGAGCGCGCCCAGACACCAGAACGCCATGTCCCCGGTCGCCGCGGGAAGCATCGGAAAATTGATGCGCAGGATGCCGTAGGTGCCCATCTTCAGCAGCACTCCAGCGAGGATGACGGAAACCGCCGTCGGCGCTTCCACGTGGGCATCCGGTAGCCAGGTATGAAACGGAAAAGCCGGTATCTTGATCGCAAAGCCGATAAACAGCGCCATCCAAATAACGTGTTGAAAGCCCCAGCGCAGCTCGGTGAATGGCCACATCGGCAGAACTTGCGTGCTGTACTTGTTGCCCTGCGCCATCAGCACCGTCATGTCGAAGGTATGCGGATCACTGCTGAAGTAGAGAGCGAGGATCGCAAGCAGCATCAACACGCTGCCGAAGAGCGTATAGAGAAAGAACTTGATCGCCGCATATTCACGGCGCGGTCCACCCCAGATGCCGATGAGAAAATACATCGGCAGGAGCATGACTTCCCAGAAGATGTAAAAGAGAAAAAAATCCAGAGCGCAGAAGACTCCCATCATGCCCGCATCGAGCATGAGAAACAGCGCGAAATAGCCTTTCACGGCTTTTTCGATGCCAAAGGAGGCGAAGATGCACAGAAAACAAAGGAGCGCTGTCAACAGCACCATGGAGATGCTGAGACCATCGACTCCCATGTAATAGCTGATGTTATAGGCTGGAATCCATTGATACTTCTCGGTGAACTGAAAACCGACCTTGTTGCGATCAAAGTTGGCGAAGAGCCAAATTGCCATGAGCAGAGGCGGCACGGTAGCGGCGGCGGAGACCCAACGAATGAGCTTGGCGTTATTCGGCAACCCGAGCACCAGCGCTGCCCCCGCAAGCGGAATAAAGGTCATGTAACTGAGAACATTATCCATCTTCTACATTCTCCCCAAACATCAGCTCCAGTAGCGAATCTTGACGATGATAGCCACGACCACCGCGATTAAAATGCCGTAAAGATAACTGTTGATGTTGCCGGTCTGCACTCTGCGAAACTTATTGCCGATCCAGAAAGTAATATTGGCAATCGCGTTGACGATGCCATCGATGATGTAGTTGTCAAACAGCCCGTTGAGCCAGGCAGCCAGTCGCGTCAGCGACGCGGAGCCATCCACGATCCCGTCGATAACATATTGATCGAAAAGCGAGCTGATGCGGGCGAGCAACAGCGTGCCATTGACGAAAATCACTTGATAAATCTCATCGACATACCACTTGCGGTCAAACAAGCGATAAAAAAACCCGCCAGCGAGTTTTGCAAACGTCTCGGGCGCAAGCGCGCCGCGGTAGTACATCAAGTAAGCGACCAAGAAGCCGAAAGCCGCGACAGAAATCGAGACAGCCATCAGACCCAACTCGAGCGCGTGGTTTGGCTGCTCTTCGACGTGGGCGCCCACAACCGGTTCGAGCCAATGGGCGAATTGGCTTCCGCCAAACACGCCCGGCAGCCCGATATAACCGGCAATCAGCGCGCCAATGGCCAAGACAACAAGCGGCAGGGTCATGACGCTCGGAGATTCATGCAGATGCTCTCGAGTGTGGTGATCGGCCTGGCAGTCGCCAAAGAAAACCATGAAGAGCTGGCGGAACATATAAAAGGCGGTCATGCCTGCCCCGATGATGGCTAAGAGCCAAATGAATTTGTTGCCGTGTTCGCTTGAGAAGGCCAACCAAAGGATTTCGTCTTTGGAGAAAAAGCCCGCGGTTAACGGCGTCCCGGCGATGGCGAGCACAGAGATGAAAAAGGTAATAAACGTCACCGGCATGTATTGCTTGAGTCCGCCCATCTTGCGCATGTCTTGTTCATGGTGCATCGCGTGGATTACGCTGCCGGCGCCGAGGAACAGACAGGCTTTGAAGAACGCGTGGGTCATCAGATGAAATATCGCCGCGGCGTAGCCGCCGACGCCGACGCCGATGAACATGTAACCGAGCTGGCTGACTGTCGAATAGGCGAGAACTTTCTTGATGTCGTATTGAGTCAGCGCAATGGTCGCGGCGACCAGCGCCGTCGCGACGCCGATCACGGCGACGACATTGAGAGTTTCCGGCGCCATCGAAAAGAAAACGCTCATCCGCGCCGTCATGTAGACGCCAGCGGTCACCATGGTGGCCGCGTGGATCAGCGCGCTGACCGGCGTCGGGCCCGCCATGGCGTCCGGCAGCCAAACAAAAAGCGGTATTTGCGCCGACTTTCCAGTGGCGCCGACAAACAGAAAAAGCGTGGCAAGAGTCACGACCGGCATGCCCCAAATCATTTGGTCTTTGATCGTCGGTGCCCATTTCACCATTTCGCGAAACGTCAGCGATCCATGACCCTGGGCATCGAGCGTCCAGAAAAGTAAAAACATGCCCAAGACAAAGCCAAAATCACCAACCCGGTTGACGATGAACGCCTTGTTGCCGGCACGCGCGTTACTGTGATCGGTGTACCAAAAGCCGATGAGAGCGTACGAGCACAGGCCCACGCCTTCCCAACCGACGAAGAGCAGCAGCAAACTGTCGCCCAGCACCAGCGTGAGCATCGCCGCCATGAACAGATTGAGGTAAGCAAAGAAACGCCAGAAGGCTTGGTCGTCGTGCATATAGCCGGTGGCATAGATATGAATGAGACCGCCGACGCCGGTAACGACGAGGATCATCACCGCCGATAACGGATCCACCATGAAAGCCATGTCGACTTTCAACGAGCCGAGATCGATCCACCGATAAAGGTTGTCGATGAGAAATCGCTTTTCCGGTTCGAGATCTTTGAGGAGGAAAAAAGCGTAAAGTGAGAGGCCGAAGGCAATGACCACCGGCGCGCAGGCGATAAAACCGATCGCGCCCTTGCCCATGCTCTTCTGGATCTTCGCCCCGACCAAGCCATTAATAATCGCGCCAAGTAAAGGCAAGAAAACGATCCAACGAATGAAATCGGTTTGTATCGGATTATCCATCTAGCCTAGAACCCCTAAAACCCCCACCCCGTTTTCGATTTTAAATTTTGGATTTTAGATTGCTCCAAATCCGTGCCTACCTTGAACTTTTGAACTATTGAACCTTGAACTACTCTCTCAGCGTCTCCGCCGCCTCCACATCGATCGTGTGAAAGAGCTGAAAAATCGCCAGAACGATGGCCAAGCCCACTGCGGCTTCGGCGGCGGCCAACATGATGACGAAAATCGCGTAGATCTGGCCGTCGGCATTGCCGCTGCCAAAATGCGAAAACGCCACGTAGTTGACGTTCGCGCTGTTGAGAATCAACTCTACACCCATGAGCACGCTGATCGCGTTGCGCCGAGTCAGAACCGTGAACAATCCAAGAGAAAAAAGAATTGCGCCGATGATGAGATACGAAGAGAGCTCGTTGGGCGACATGGCTACTCTTTGATTTCCTTCCGCGACAGCACCACCGCGCCGATCAGAGCCGCCAGCAAAACCAACGATGCGAGCTCGAACGGGAGCAAATAAGTATACAGGAAGAGATCGCCGATCTTGGCCGTCGTCGCAGCGTAAACCACTTCCTTGGCTTTAACCCACGGGGTTTCCGTGATGGCCTCGATCAAAAGATAGATGAAGATACCGACCACGATCAGAGCCGGAATTCTGCCCGAGGCGCGATTGGTGATCTGTACGTCGGTGATGCGATGGGTCAGCATGACTGCGAAGAGAATCAAAACCAGGATACCCCCGACGTAAATCAAGAGCTGGACGGCGGCGACGAAGTCGGCGCCGAGAAAGACGTAAAGCCCGGCGACGCCCATGAACGTACCGAGCAAAGAAAATGCGGAATAGATGATGTTTCGCGAAAAAGCCACCATCCCGGCGGAAACCACCGTAATGAGAGCGATTAGATAAAAAACCGCCGTCGCAATACTCATACTTTTTCTAGCTGTTGGGATCGCGGAAAGTTGAAGATGTTTTGGGTCACTTACCGGAAGATCCGACTCGAATCAAGGGGCGCGGTTTACTATTCGTTCGCGGCCTCGCTACGGCTGCTTTCCCTCCTCCGCTGCCGCTCCTCCTCCATCCGGAGTAGCAAACTCATCGAGATACTTCAGTCCGATATCGACCTTCGTCACGAGTTTCGGGTCCGTCTCTCCGCCCTTTTTTGGCTTGTAGAGATTCTGCGGTTGCGGCGCGAAGTGGCGCACCAGTCCGGCGGGATTGTAGCTCGCCCCTTCGAATTCCTGGGAATGGCGAATCGCTCCAGTCGGGCAGGCCTCGGAGCAAAGACCGCAATACATGCACTTGCAGACATCGATGTCGAAGTGGGTAAACTGGCGCTGCTTGGTTTCTTTATTCATCTCGATGCCGATCGTGATGCAGGTGATCGGGCAGTCTCTTTCACAGGCCAGGCAGCCGGTGCAAATATCCATGTCGACTTCGAGAATGCCTCGATATCGGAGCGGCAAAGTTTCCTGGATCGGCACCGGAATCTTGTCCGGATACTGGATCGTCATCGGCCGCCGCATGAGGTGCGAAAAGGTGATCGACATTCCCTCGAAGGTCGATGCGATCGCCTGCCAGATATCTTTTCCGTAGCTTACGACGTTCATAATGCCTCAACGGTTAAATATGCGGTTTTAAATACAACTCCGGCCGGGCGTGACGAATCTGAAACGCCACCCGCAGAAAGAAAATGATCGCGACGGCAATGGCGAATCCCAAAGTGGCCGCGCTGATGATGCGGCGCACATCATCCGGCACAAACAGAAAGCCAATGGTGCCCAGCATGCAAAGAAACGCCAGCGGCACCATATATTTCCAACAAAGCGCCATCAGCTG
>DASXSW010000030.1:0-19663 GCA_036505755.1 Binatia bacterium
GCGGCGCGGTCGAAAATCGGTCTGGTGCCGCAGGAGCTGACCACCGACGCGTTCGAGTCGGTGTGGTCAACGGTGAGCTTCAGCCGTGGCTTGTTCGGGCGTGCGCCGAACCTGGCTTACATCGAGAAGGTGCTGCGCGACCTGTCTTTGTGGGAAAAGCGCAAAGACAAGATCATGACGCTATCGGGCGGCATGAAGCGGCGCGTGCTGATCGCCAAGGCCCTGTCGCACGAGCCTGAGATTCTCTTCTTGGACGAGCCGACGGCGGGCGTCGACGTCGAGTTGCGCCGCGACATGTGGGCGCTGGTGCGCCGCCTGCGCGAAAGCGGCGTGACCATCATCCTGACCACCCACTACATCGACGAGGCGGAGGAGATGGCCGACCGGATCGGGGTGATCAACAAAGGCGAGCTGATCGTGGTGGAGGAGAAAATCGAGCTGATGAAAAAGCTCGGCAAGAAACAGCTTACGCTCAATCTGCTGGAACCGCTGGCCGCGATTCCTCTTGAGCTGAGCGACTGGCGTCTGGCACTCAAGGCCGACGGGCACGAGCTGGAATACACCTTTCACGCCGCCGACGAACGCACGGGCATTCCGACACTGCTCGAACGGTTGAGCCACCTGGGGATTGGGTTCAAGGACCTGAACACTCAACAGAGTTCGCTCGAGGACATCTTCGTCAGCCTGGTGAGCGACCGCAAATGAGCTCGGCAGCGAACCCATTGGCATTCAACAGGCACGGCGTCTGGGCCATCTACAAGTTCGAGATGGCGCGGGCCCTGCGCACGCTGTTCCAGAGCGTGGTAGCGCCCGTGATCACCACATCGCTCTATTTCGTCGTCTTCGGCGCCGCGATCGGCTCGCGCATGAGTGAGGTGAACGGCGTGCCCTACGGCGCTTTCATCGTGCCGGGGTTGATCATGCTCTCGCTGTTTACCGAAAGCATCTCTAACGCCTCGTTCGGCATCTATTTCCCAAAGTTCACCGGCACGATCTATGAGCTGCTCTCCGCGCCGGTGTCTTATCTGGAGATCATCCTCGCCTACGTCGGGGCAGCGGCGACCAAGTCGATAGTCTTGGGCCTGATCATCCTGGCCACGGCATCCCTGTTTGTGCCGATCAACATTCTGCACCCGGTCTGGATGATCGCCTTCTTGGTCCTAACGGCGACGACTTTCAGCCTGTTCGGCTTCATCATCGGCATCTGGGCAAACGGGTTCGAGCAGTTGCAGTTTATTCCCATGCTGATCGTGACGCCGCTGACGTTTCTGGGCGGGGCGTTCTATTCGATCGACATGCTGCCGCCGGCGTGGCGCACGGTCACGCTGTTCAACCCGGTCGTTTATCTTATCAGCGGTTTCCGCTGGAGCTTCTACGAATCCTCCGACGTGGGCGTGGGAGTGAGCCTGGCAATGACGCTGGGCTTTTTTGTAGTCTGCCTGGTGGTAGTGGGATGGATTTTCCGGACCGGTTATCGGCTGAAGAGCTGACAACTGGAAACTCTCGATTCAGAGCTCCAGCGGCAAGTGAGGGCGCAGCCGCGAACGTACGACGTGAAACGCAACCTTGTATTGAGGTTATGTTCGTCTTATTTTTTTATTATCGATCGATGACTTTAGGAGGTCTGATACTTTATAAAGCGTAGCGCGATCGAATTCATAGGACCGATCGTTTAAGCGGGCATTCCGGCCAATGCCGGTTTGATCTGTCTGATCTTTAAAGAGTGGAGTAATGACGATTCGTTTAAAAGCCGAGTCTCGCGCCTGCTTGCTTGACAGTACCCAACCCGGGTCTCTCGTGCACGATGTTCTCGCCGGCGCTCCCGTTATCAGCAGGCCTGGCGACCCACCGGGCGGTCTTTACGAAATAGAGTGCAGTGACACGGACTGCCAGGAGCTCTTGATGGTCGCCTTCAAGGATTGTCCCGACGCCGTGCTCGAGATCGAAGCAGAAATCCGTCGTCAGACTCGCGGATGATGTGCGGTACAGTTTCTCGTAGAACCGTCGCCGCGCATCTAACTAAATGCGCGACGACGCGCTGACGAACACGATCACGGTATTTCGTTCTATCCATTTCACGCTGCGCCGAGCTACCGGGTTGTGACGTCGTAGCTCGCGAGGCAACGATCGACCAAGGCTTCGGCGGCCGCCCAATCGAAGCTGCGGAACTCGCGCCCCTGGATAGCTGCGGGCTCTCCCGCGTAGAACATTTCGTACTGGAGATGACGCGAGCCGAACTCCGAGCCGAGAGCGTCCCACAAGAGCTTCAGCAGCTTCACCCGCTCGCGGGCTCCCGCCCGCGGCCAGCACACGTAGCGCTCGATATCCGCCGCCGAGTCGGGCGTTAGTAGCTCACCGACAGTCGCCGGCAATTGGATCAGGCTGCCGCCCATCAGCCCGCGGATCTGGTTGAGCAGCGCCGGATACATCGCCTGCTGGAACACCTGGCTGGCGTAGAGCAGCGCATCCTTGGGGCGCATCACGCCGAACTGGTCGGGCTCCGCCGCGGCCTCCGCGCCGAGGATCATACCCTCCACGAGCGAGATACGGGTGGCGAGGTCGCCGAGTTGGGCGACGGTCTCGCCGGCGACCGAGCGCCCACTCAGGTCCATACAGCGCTTAACCAGGCCCACCAGGAACTCGAGCTTGGCCCACGATCGGATGTGCGACTGGGTGTTGCCTAGCACGTGCGCCGCGGTCACGCTGAACTGACCGGCCGTCAGGTCAATATTCTTGTAGATAAACACGTCTTCCCATGGCACGAAGACATCGTCGAACACGACCAGCGAATCGGTCTCGTCGAAGCGGCTGGACAGTGGGTAGTCGAACACGCTAGTGGGCCCGAGCGCATAGGGCCGCCGCGGGTAGAGCTTCAGGCCAGGCGCACCATTCGGCACCACGCAGGAGATCGCGTAGTCTTCGTCGCCGGGCTTGAGCGGCAAAATCACCGTGACCAGCACGTAGTCGGACATGACGGAGCCCGTGCCGAGCATCTGTGCCCCACGAAGGATGATGCCGTTGTCACGCTCGGCGGCGGCGCCGGCGTAGAGGTATCGCTCGGCCTGCTGGTGCGCTGGTTTGGCGCGGTCGACGGTGGGATGGACGATTACGTAGCTGATGTATAGGTCGTTGTCAGCAGCCTTGGTAGCGAAGCGCGAAAGGTTGTCGGCGAACTGTTGCCCGCCCCGCGCGTAGAACGCGGGCGAGCCCGCGAAGCCCGCGAAAAACGCCGCGACATGATCAGGCGAGCGTCCCAGGAATCCATAGCTGGCATCCGCCCAGAATTTGATCGCACGCCGCCGCGCCGCTAAGTCCGCGCGGGTGCGCGGCACCAGCCAGCACTTGTTGATGGGGCGGCCATCGCGCGGTGAGGGGTAAGTCATCAACTCGCGGTTGGCCGGATCGTGGGCGAGATCGTAGAGCTCGGCGATGGTACGGATTCCGCCGGCGAAGGCCGGATGCGTCGTCACATCGCCCACTCGTTCACCGTTCAACAGCACCGTCCGGCCATCACGCAAGCCGCGCACATACTCGTCGCCATTCCGAGTCATACTTTTTCACGCCCTTGTCCGCGCCACGGGGCGTCGCCTCTTCCTTCGTGGATGTAGCGGATCCAACCCGCACAACGCGTTCGCATTGGTGGATCGAAAGATATGAGACCCCGACGCCCGATTAGTATTGTGGGCCCCGAATTCTGTGGTCCAGAGATCGGCACGACAAATCTCGGCCCATTCGGAGCGCTGCCTCGACACCTTGGTAGTAGCCGGGAAGGTCAACGAGCGTGCGATAGCCCATACGCTTATAGAAGAGTTGGGCTCCATCATTCCCGGCGCGTACTTCCAGCGCGACGCTGAATATGCCCGCTACGACGGCGCATTTCTCGAGCCACTCAAGAAGTTGGCGTCCGACGCCTAATCGTCTAAAGGGCGGAGTCACAGCGAGAAGGTCCAAGTGTGCGTCGTCGTCGCCATAACGCATGATCGCAAACCCGGCAATTTTCTGGTGAATGCATGCGACGAGTACGTTAACATCGGGGGCGCGAATACTCGCTGCTACCCGCATAGGTGTCCAACGCCATCGCAGACCGTATTCAATTAAATCCCGCGACAAATTGGCAATGGTGGTAGCTTCTGCTGCTCGTGCCAATCTCAACGATAGCTCAGAACTTGTCATGAGGTATATGGCCTAACGAATAGCGTTTTATCTCTAAAGGCGGGAAGCAATCAAGTTTGATGATGGTGCGGCAGTAACGGCGAGATCAGGTCGTGTGTCGCCGCTACCTTTCGAAACCCAGAATCTTCCCGTACTGGCGAGCCAGCCGGTCCACGGTTTGCGCTTGATTCTCATTCATCTGCAGGAGGCGCTTACCCTGGGCATACTTGTAAGCGGTGGTGCCGGGAATAAGCGCCGACGTTTGACCGTTGAATTTTTCCCAAACTTCTTGTGCTTCCAACTGTGTAAGATAAACCGCAAAAAGATGTCCTACATGGGGATGGCGCGCGCCTTTGGGCACGCCGGCATTGTAAGTGGGCGAGATCACCGGATCCAAACCTTCCGCAAATACGATGGGCGCACCATCCTTCTTCGCTTGAGAGATAAAACTATCGGTGAGGGTCGTGGCCAGTAAAATTTCACCGACCTGGAGGCGGCTATAAAGATTCGCGAGCGTCCCCAGAATCGGATCCTGTTTTGAGATCGCGCTGACAAATTCCAAGGTTTTAGCTTCGCCCCATGGCCCTACCGCCAAGCGGGATAAATGATGGGTCGCGGTCGAGACGCCGAGCTTTCCTCCTTTCCATTTCGCATCGAGAAGATCTTCCCAGCGTTTCGACACGTCCTGCGCGGGTAAGATGTTCTTATTGTAAGCAGGAAGGACGAATTGGTTGGCTAAGCTGACGACCCCGTTATCATACTGTATTAATTCCGGCGCGACGCCTACTTTTGCGTAATCGAATGGCTGATGCAGCTTTCTTCCCCACAACGTGGCGTGGTGCGCGTCTGTGACGAGCATGAGGTCCCATTCCGGGGTGGCGCGCGAGGCGGCTCCCATCACCAACTTGGCAACGTCGCCGGTCATGTTGGATGACGGCGTGTAATTCATTTTTATGTTGAGACCGTACTTCTTGTTGAAGGCGTTGCCCAGCGCCTGGGCTCCCTTTTGTCCTGTCGTGGAAGGGGCGAGAAGCTCGATCTCGCCATCTTTCTTCGCCGCCGCCACCAAATCGTCGAGCGAAGCCGCAAGTGCTAATTGGAGGTGACCGAAAAGCAGAAAGGTTACGAGTAGGAGTATCCGCATATCTAAACCCTCCTCGTGTAGGACGACACAGACACAAGATTACGAGCGTCAATCCGACCTGAGGTAAACGGACGCTAATCAACCGCCGATCTAGTTGTCAAGTCTCGACGGCTCTCGGATCAAGGTAGGTAGGATCGAAGGTGGGGCGTGCTCTTTGCGTCCTTCGTGATGAAATCTCTTTCCGTTCTACGTGCTCACCAGCGCTGGCCTGCGCGTGTGCCAATCCGTTGTGCTCTGGTAGGCGAGGGCTGTATTTAAGACAGTCTGATCCGCGAACCAATTGCCGATGAGTTGCATGCCGATCGGCATGCCTTCAGCATCAAACCCGCAGGGAAGCGAGCCGCCGGGTAAGCCCAGCATGCTGGGAAAGCGCAAGAGATTCGAATGATTGTAACTCGCGTGGCGGGTGTCGTCGCCATTGCCCTTGACGCCATCCGAGAGCAGCGGCGCAACTCTGGCTGTCGTCGGTGAGGCGATGATATCAACCCTTTCGTACGTTGCCCTTAGCGCTTCGCGAATACGGTGTCGCGCCCGCTGGACGGTGAGGTACTCCGAGGCTGTGATGGTCATCCCCGCGGCTATACCCCGGCTCACGTGCGGCACAAAGTCTTGGTGCCGCTCGCGGAACCAGCGGCGGTTTATGCCAGCGCTCTCGGCCGAGCTGGTCATCATCGAGGTCATCGCCGCGTAACTTACCTCGGGGACATCCAAGTCAATGAGCTCGCATCCTGCGCCGGCGAGAATTTTAAGCGCAGCATTAAACGCCTGCCTCACTTCAGGGTTCACCCCATCGAGAAATCGTCGCAACACACCGACTCTGAGTCCTTTCACGTTCGCATCGAGCCGAGCCGCGTAAGCCGGGTTTTCTTGATGCACGCTCGCCGGGTCGCGAGAGTCGAAGCCAGCCACCGGGTCCAAACCCAGCGTGATGTCTTTTACCGAACGGGCAAACAGGCCGACGTGATCTTGGCTCCAGGCGCCGCGGAACGAGCCGTGCCGGCTGATGATGCCGAAAGTGGGTTTGAAGCCGGTGATGCCGCAATAAGACGCGGGGCGTCGCACCGATGAGCCGGTTTCGGTGCCGTAAGAGAGTGGTCCAATACCTGAAGCAACGGCAGCCGCTGAGCCGCCGCTCGACCCGCCGGCGATGCGATCTATATTCCATGGATTGTGGACCGGTCCAAAGTGGGAGAGCGTCGATGTGCCGCCATGGCCGAACTCATCCAGGTTGGTTTTTCCGATAATGATCGCTCCAGCTGCGTTCAATCGTTCTACTAGGGCAGCGTCCGTTTCCGGGATCCAGTCGGCCAAAATTTTTGACCCTCCCGTGGTGCGCACGCTGGCCGTCTCAAACATATCCTTGATCGTCACGGGTACGCCGTGTAACGCGCCGCAATATTGTCCGCGCGCAATGTCTGCATCCGCTTTTTTTGCGGCGGCGAGCGCTCGCTCGCGAAGAACTGTGATGAAGGCATTGAGCTTGTCTTCGAGGCGCTGCAGACGCGCGAGAGTCGCGCTCACGACCTCTGACGACGATAGGTCGCGAGCCGCAATAAGCCTCGAAAGGTCGGTCAAATTCAATTCACATATATTAGCGTCAGTCATGATCAAATCTTTTTGTCCGGAGGCTGCACTTGCATCGCCGTCCACGGCGTGTCTCGACCGAACTCTTCAAGTTCAGCCACCACTCGCTCAAAATCCTGGATCTCGCTGGCGATCCATTCGAGATCCGCCGGAGAAAGACTTATGCCCTCTAACAGCGCCAGCCGCTGAGCTACCTTATCCTTCATCTCTTCCTCCTCTGACATGATTCGCCGAATCGCGTGTACACGCGCCGATCCTCGTAGGTGATTTATTACTGAATGGTGATTGATACAAGTAACGCAGTCGGATCGTATCGAGAGAACCGGGGTTCGAGCATGATTAGGTATGAAGGATGCGGATTCGGGACTAACCGGTCTTACGAAATTTCTTGGCGCGCCTGACGAAGTAAGCCCACATCGTCCCTAACCGGTGGGGGGTGTAAATCTGTTCGTACTTGAGCGCGGCCTCTTCATCGCTGGTCCATGATGGATCGCCCGAAGCGGTCGCTAAAAGCTGAATGCGCGCCGCCTTTTCCAGGAAGATCGCATAGAGTGTCGCTACTTCGATCGTTTCCCCCACCACCGTTGACCCGTGGTTTTTCATCAGCACGCCGCGGCATTGACCTAAGCTTTTGGCAACTTGAACGCCCAACTCCGGCGTCCTAATTAGCTGCGTCGTGTAGTCAAACGTCGGCAGGCCTTCATGAAAGATCACCCCCTCATGGCTAACCGGCCGCAAACGCTGCCCGAGGGAACCGAAGGCTGTCGCATAGGGCGGGTGTGAATGAACGACGCAGTTCACATCCGGGCGTGCCTTCATGATCTCTGTGTGAATGAAAACTTCGGAGTGGCGCTCGTATTTGCCGTCGACTTTCTTTCCGGTTTCAATATCCACGACGATGATATGTTGCGGGCGGATCTCTTCAAAGCCGAAGCTGTGCGGCTTCATCAGAATCCGATTCTGTCCGGGGATGCGAAAGGAAACATGGCCGAGGATATTGTCCCAATGTCCTTCGTTCGCGAGAATGTTGCAGGAATAGGCTAGCTTTTCTTTGAGCTCTTTGATGTTGGCGGCCATGCTTGCTCCTTCTCAATGGTCGAGGATGGAAGATTGCGGATGAAGGATCGCGGTCTTCCATCCTCGATTCTCGATCCTCAGTCTTTGTTTGCGCGTAAACGGAAGCGTTGAATCTTACCGGTCACGGTCTTGGGTAGGTCGTCGACGAATTCGACCCAGCGCGGATACTTGTACGGCGCTAGTTTACTTTTCACATGGTTCTGAAGTTCGACGCGCAGCTGGTCGGTTGGTGTGAATTCGCTCTTGAGGACGACAAAGGCCTTCGGTTTCAAGAGACCGTCGGCGTCGGTACCGCCGATGACACCCGACTCGAGCACCGCCGGGTGTTCCATTAAGGTATTCTCGATTTCGATCGGCGAGACCCACAGGCCGCCCACTTTCATCATGTCGTCGGATCGGCCGCAGTACCAGTAGTAGCCGTCCGTGTCGCAATAGTAAGTATCGCCGGTCTTGAGCCACTCGCCCTGCATCATCCGTTTGGTCTGCTCGTGCTTGTTCCAATAATAAGGCGCGTTGGCGTCGCCTTTGACCATGAGGTTGCCGACCTCGCCGACCGGCAACTCGCGACCGTCGTCGTCGACGATCTTTGCTTCGAACGCCGGCGTCACTTCGCCGCTGCTGCCTGCTTTTGCTCGGCCTGGACGGTTCGCCAGAAAATCGTGGGTGGCTTCCGTCGAGCCGACCACATCCAAAAGCTCCAGGCCCGTGTGCTCCTTCCATTGGTGGAAAATCGCCGGGGGCAACGGCTCGCCGGACGACAAACAGATGCGCAAGGAACTGAGATCGTATTTCTTTTGGACGCGCAGCAGGCGGGCGAACAGCGTCGGCACGGAAAAAAAGAAAGTCGGTTTGTACTTGTCGATGACCTGGAGGATTTTTTCCGGATCGGGCTTCTCCGGCCACAGGACCGTGGACGCGCCGAAGCGGAACGGAAAATAGAGTGAATTGCCCAAACCGTAAGAGAAAAACATCTTCGAGGCCGAGAAGCATAAATCGTTTTCGTTCATCCCCAGCACTGGCTTCACGAACAGATCGCTGATCGTGATCATGGCGTTCTGCAGATGAACCGCGCCTTTCGGACTACCCGTGCTGCCCGAGGTGTAGCCCCAGAAGCAAACATCATCTTTGGAAGTCTTTTCGGCATTGAGCTTGCCGGAGGCTTTGGCAATTAAGCTCTCGAAAGATAGCGCCTTCCCCTTTTGCGTGCCGACGACAATGACATGGTTCAAGAACGGAGTGCCGTCCCAGATCTTTTCGATTTCCGGCAAAACCGAATCGTGAACGATAATCGCCTGGGCGCGGCTGTCGTTGATCAGGTACTCATAATCCTTGGCGAACATCCAGGGATTGGTCGGAACCGCAACGGCGCCGATCTTAATGGCGCCAAAAAAACCGTACGCGAATTCCGGAGAATCCGGCAGAATCACCAACACCCGGTTTCCAATCTCGATGCCCAGGTCTTTTAGCGCATTGCCGGTGCGGTTAACCTTTTCGAAAACTTCGTGGTAGGTGATTTTTTGATCTTGGTAGTAGATAGCGAATTTGCCGCCACGACCTTGGCTGATATTCTCATCCACGAAAGTCGTGGCGGCGTTGTAGATATCAGGCAGTGCGAGCGTCATAGCCAAACATTTCGCGGAGGATGGAGAATCGAGGATGGAAATCGCGATCCTCTATCCGCCATTCTCGTTGTTCTTCATTCGCCGCCGATAATTTCCGAGTGGGTCTCGGTGGCGATAACCACCGACTTTGAATCGGTGTAGTGCTCGATCGCTTCGTCGCCATGTTCCTTGCCGAGACCGCTTTGCTTCACCCCACCGAAGGGCAGTTCGTCATAGATGATCTGCGCCGAGTTGACCCAGGTGTAACCGGCTTCGATATTTTCAGCTCCATACATCGCTCGATTAATATCTCGCGTCCAGATCGATGAACCGAGACCAAAGATCGAGCCATTCGCCTGCTCGATGGCCTGGTCTAAATTCTTCACCCGCACGATCGGCAGGGCCGGACCAAATACTTCTTCTTGGATCATCCGGGAATCAGGATTAACGTCCGCCACCAACGTCGGTTGGAGATAGAAACCTTTGTCGTAGTCATCGCCCTTGGGCCGCTGGGCGCCAAAAATAATTTTTGCACCGCGCTTCACGGCGTCTTCGACCTGCTCTTCGACTTCTTGTCTCTGCTCCTTGGTGTGGAGGGGCCCCATCAACACACCAGACTTTAGACCATTGCCGACGGTGATCTTCTGAGCTTTCTCGACCAGTTTTTCCATGAACGTGTCGGCGATCTTGTCGAACAGATAGAGCCGTTTGACCGCCAGGCAGGCCTGGCCGCAATTGAAGAAGCGGCCGACGGAAGCGGCGCTAACCGCGCGATCGATGTCGGCGTCGTCGCAGACGATCATCGGATCGCTGCCGCCGAGTTCCAACGTCACGTGTTTGAAATCCTTCGCCGCCGACTGCATCACGCGACGGCCGGTGTCCGTGGCGCCGGTGAAACCAATCTTGCGCACGGTTGGGTTGACGAGCAGTTCTTCGCCGACCACGCTGCCCGGGCCGGTGACAACGTTGAGCACGCCCTTCGGGCCGCCAGCGTCTTGGATCGCTTTATCGATGATCTCGCAAGTCCGGAGATCGGTCAGCGGCGTCGTGCCGGCTGGTTTGACGACGACGGTGTTGCCCGCGAGCAGCGCCGGACCGAGCTTATTGCCCATCAAAGACACCGGAAAGTTCCATGGCACGATCGAGCCGCAGACGCCTAAGGGCTTGCGCAGAACGAGGCCGTGGCGGCCGCTATCGAGCATGACCGCCGCCGTGCGCATGGTTTTTGCCATGCCGCCGTAATGATCGAGGGTGTGGACAAACCGGCGAACTTCCAAAATGGACTCGCGCATTGGTTTACCCTGTTCCTTCGTCAGCAACGTGGCAAGTTCTTTTTCCTGTTGGAGAATCGTATGGCCCGCCTCCAACAACACGGCGCCCCGCTTCGATGGCGCCATCGCGGACCATTTCTTGAGCGCGCCTTTAGCGGCGTCGATGGCGCGCCGGATATCCTTAACAGTTCCCTTGGGTACGGTGTCAACAACTTCCCCGGTGGCGGGATTGCGAACTTCGGTAGTCTGTCCGCTCTCGGAATCGACCGACTCACCCGCGACTAACATTTTGGCCATAATGGTCCTCCTAATGTACTTGCAGAATTTAGAGAAAAATCATGTTCATAGGTGGAAGTCAACAATTCGCGGCGGCGACAAGGTTGACAGTTCGCTGCATTGCGGCTAGTGCTTTTGATTCTAGACGACTCAATTTGTCGCGTACTAAGGAGCGACTAGTGGCACGCAATGGATACAAAATCTTCGATGCCGACACCCATGTCAGACCCGATGCCGATCTCCTGGAGCCTTATTTAAGTAATCTCGCCCGCGCGAAGTTGGCCCTCTATGAAAACTACAGAGCGCGGAATAATGACGGCGCGGTCACTTATTTGATGGGCGAACGCAAATACAAACGTCGTTTAGGCCTCGCTGGCGATGAAGAACCACAAGGCAAGGAGTACATGAGCGGCTACAAACGCCACCAGCATGGCAAGCCGAATCCACTTTGTGAGCGTGATCCAGGTGTGCGTATTAAGGATATGGATCTGGAAGGCGTCGATGTGAATCTCATGCTGCCTTCTGGCTGGTTCGGTTGTTGGACGACGATTGAAGACGTTGCGCTCGAAACGGCAGTCTATGAGGCCTATCACCGCTGGATGGCGGATTACTGCACGGCTTTTCCGAGCCGTTTGAAAGGCGTTGTCCTGGTTGCCGCGCGCGATATCAAAACTTCCCTCGTCGAGCTCCATCGTGCTGCGAAAGAATCTTGGCCGCTGGCGGTATTCGTCTACGCGCCCTATCAATTTCCGCTCGATCATCCCGATCTCGAGCCGATTTGGCGAGCGGCGGCGGATTACAATTTGTCCATTGCGCTGCACACGTTCACGGTCATGCCGCCCTATGCCCCGGGTGGATTGGACTCCTGGGATAACCTATGGCTACAGAGATCGGCTGCGCACCCGTGGTGCGGACAGCGCAACATGGCGTCGATCATCGGCGCGGGCATCATGGACCGCTATCCGAACATACGCGTTGGAACTTTGGAAGCCGGTCACGGATGGCTGCCCGCCTGGGTCAATCGTCTCGAAGAACATACCAAGCTCTGTGCGGAGGCGTTGCCACCGCTCAAGCAGACCATCCGCGAGTACGTTACCGGCGGGCGCTATTTCCAAAGCATTGAAGTCTCCGAAGGCGCAGCCATCACCCGGAGCGTGATCGACTTATTGGGCCCCGAAATTCTAATGGTCGGTTCCGACTATCCTCATGGTGAGAGTTGGTTCCCGGTTTCCGTTGAAACGGTGCTTGGTTGGAACTTGAAAGATGCCGAGATGCGCAAGCTCCTGTGGGACAACGCCACACGGTACTATCAGCGGTATTCTGAATGAAGCCGACCGCTCCGGGACTCGAGCTTAAAAAATTGTTGCGGCGTCCAGGAAAAGTCCTCGCTGTATTGGGTGCGCCTAATGCTTTTCATGCCAAGATCATGGAAGCCAGCGGCGTCGAGGCCTGCTTTGTGGGCACGAGCATCACCGGCGGCAATTACACCGGACTCCCCGATCTCGGGATTCTCTCGATGACCGAGTGCGTCGGCTTCGCCAAGTGGATCGCGCGGAGCGTGAAGATGCCAGTCATTCTCGACGGCGACACGGGACATGGCGGCATCATGGCAGTTCGCCGTCTCGTGCGCGAGTGCGTCGACGCTGGACTCGCGGGCTTGCGGCTGGACGATCAACCGCTGGAACAAAAGCGCCGCACCATGTCGACCGGCATTTCGATCGTCTCGCGCGACGATGCGGTGTCGCGCTATCGTGCGGCGGTGGACGCCAGGAACGAAATCGATCCGAACTTCGTCATCATGGCGCAGTGCTACGCGCGTAACGCTGTCAACGGTGGCATGGCCGAAATGCTCAAACGCCTGCGGCTCTATGAAAAAGATGGCGGCGTCGATTGGGTGCAATTTGAGGCGCCCCATTCGGTGGCGGAGATCAAGCGAGCGCGGAAAGTCGTGAAGGGGCCGTTCTCGGCGATGAAAGGCCAGTTGACACGGGCTTTGACGCTTGACGAGCACAAAGAACTAGGTCTCAACGCCGCTTGGTACACTTTCCTCCCCGATCAAGTGCTCAAAATTTCTTCGTGGCGATTCCTCGAATCATTTAAAAAGAAAGATATGCGCGCTTGGTACGAGTTCTTGGAAGAGCATCCGAATACGCCCTTTACCGGCGGCCAGGCGCTGCCATGGGACGCCACGGGGATGAGCGAGCTGACAAAGTTGGAAGCGCGCTATTTCCCGAAGAAGAAGCGGAGGTAGTCTGATGTGGTCTGTTCGCCTGATTGTTTGCTCGGTTGTTTTGCTTGCCGCGCAACTGGAAGCCCAGAGCGATTTCTATAAAGGCAAACAGATCAAGATCGTCGTCGGCGCTTCGGCAGGCGCGGCCAGTGATCTTTATGCGCGCGTGGTCGCGCAACATCTACCCAAGCAAATTCTCGGCAAACCCGAGGCAATCGTGCAGAACATGCCCGGCGGCGGCTCCATGACGGCGGCCAATTACGTTTATAGCGTCGCCAAGCCCGATGGACTGACGCTCGGGGCGGTGACTGCGCCGATCTATTTCGCGCAGCTTCTCGGCCGCAAGGAAGTGCAATTCGACTGGGCGAAATTCACCTGGATTGGCACGCCGGAAGAAAACGACGAGCTATTATTCATTCGCTCGGATCAACCTTACAAGACGCTGCTCGATTTGCGCAAAGCGGCGGAGGCACCGCGCTGCGGCGCCTCCGGAGTGGGCAGCACCGGATATTACATACCGAAGCTCCTGGAAGAGGTTTTTGGCTTGAGGATTAACATGGTCACGGGCTACCCGGGCGCGGCTGACGTCGATATTGCCGTTGAGAAAAACGAGATTCACTGCCGCGGCACCACGATCAGCGCTTTTTTTGGACGCGAGCCGGGAAAAACTTGGGCGAAAAACGGTTTCGTGAGATTCCTGGTTCAAACCGGGGACCAGCGCAATCACCGACTACCCGACACACCGACGATTTGGGAGCTGATGGAGCAGGAAAAAGGCATGGATGCAAAAAAACGGTTAGCGCGCGTGGTCCTCGGCCCGGGGGCTTTCGGTCGGCCGATTTTAGCGACGCCTGGGATTCCGGCCGAACGGGTGAAGCTGCTGCGCGAAGCCTACGCGAACATGCTGAAAGATCCTGAATTTGTCGCTGAGGCGAAGAAGCGGCAGTGGGAACTCGCACCGGTAAGCGGCGAACGGTTGGAAGCGCTGGCGAAAGAAGTTATTCATCAGCCACCGGATATCGTCGAACGCATGAAAAAGATTATGGGCGAGTCGTGAAAAGGCAATAGACGCAGCACAGAAACAAATAGATCTCGATTTTAGGCGGTAGCGTGCGGCGCTCACCTACTGGAGGATAGAGCATGGATCTTTCAAAATACATCGTTAAAGCCCGCCCCGGGGTTCTCGGTGGAAAACACGAGGAGAAACGGCCGCTGCGCCAGTTGGGCGCTTTACCGGTGAAGCGGCATGTTTTCATCAACCGCGACTCGCACCCCGATGCCGAAATTTACGTTGCGATCCACCAAGCCAAAAATTTGCCCGACCCAGTTCCCGACTATCAGGTGCCACATTGCCACAATACGGATGAATTCTACTATTTCATCGGCGACGATCCTGATCTGAGCGGTTTGGAAGGACAGATCATCTTTGAAGGAAAAGTGCACAAGATCGTTTCGCCGGCGACGGTCTATATTCCCGAAGGCACGGTGCACGAGTACAAAGTGACACGCGGGGCAGGGACTGTAACGGTACTGTTTCGTAGCCGCGGTTACACCCACGAAGACCACTCATTCGATCTCGCCAAAGGTGAGCGCGATTTCGCTAGGTATGCGGGTTACATTTTCCCTCCGGATGTGCGGCGGACGACAGAAATCAAATATCATACGGACGCCGCGCCGGGCGTGCGCTACGTCTTCGTCGACGGCAAGCTGAAACCGGAAGCGGGTTTCTACACGGTCGTGCGCAGCGTGACCGACGTGCAGCCGACTCAAGCCGACTACGTCGACAAGCACACGCACAACTGCGACACGCAGCATATCGCCATCGGCGCCGGCCCCGAGCTCACCGGGCTGAAGATCGAATTTCAGATACGCGACGAGAAAGTTATCGTCGAGAGTCCCGTCGGCGTGAATATCCCGGCGGGAACGCCCCACTCGCAACGCATCGTTGAGGGTTCGGGCCATTTTTTCAACTTCGTGCCGAAGGACAATTACAACGACGGATTGGCGTCTTAGCACCATTAAGGAAAAGATCGGTCTCGCGCAAAGACAGAAAACGGCGCCAAGGCCAATGGAGCATCGCAGATGAAAACACAGCGAGCGCGTACGACTATCCGGGCGGTGATGTGATGACACTCTCTTCCGAGTCTACGCCAATGACGAGTTTCTTTCGGCTTTTCAATGACGCGCGAATGCGCTGGTTGGTGCTCGGCATCACCGCGTTTTTGTTTTTGTTTGGCCAGTCGACGCGTACCCGCCTTACCACGGATCCGGCTTTCAGTGCCGCCATTGCCAAGACCATGGCGGACTCGGGTGATTTCTCGGCGCTGAGGTTTGGTGACGAACCCTATTATATAAAACCGCCGCTGCTCTTTTGGCTGGCGGCGCTCGCGATCAAAATCTTCGGCCCAAATGCGTTTGCCGTAACTCTGTTCTCGCGCATTTTCGGCTTGGGTTGTGTCCTGCTGACGGCGTGGCTCGGCGCGCACTTGTATGGTGCGCGCGTCGGTTGGGCCGCTGCTTTAATTCTCTCTACCACGCATTTGTTTTTCCGGGGCTCCGCTACGTTTCGTTTAGATCCAGCGCTGACCTTCGGCATTCTGCTTGCCCTCTATGGTTACTTCAAAGGCGAAAGAAAGTGGGGACCTGCGGTGTTCTATTTAGGAGTATCCATCGGCGTGCTGGCGAAGGGTCCCCCCGGCTTGTTGCCGTTACTGATTGCACCGGTGCATGCCGTTTTCAGCGCGCCGAATGGGTCGTGGCCGAAACAGGCGGTTCGATGGATCGCCTGGTCGCCGCTGCTGCTCCTGCCGTTGTCTTGGTGGGTTTATCTGTTTTTGACTGACGGCATGTCGCCTTTCGCAGCCCTTTATCGAGATTTAGTTAGGACGAAGGGCGGCATCAAACCGAGCTTCGCAGGGTTATGGACGGTCTACGTTAGGGGATTTTTGGAAACCTACTGGCCGTGGCTACCCCTTGCGCTGGCGGGAGCATGGCTGTTCGCGCGAGAGGCGCTGAGTCCGCTGCGGGAACGCCACCGGCGCGCCGCTGCCGGCTTCTTTCTGGTGTGGGTCGGCATAGTCTTCGCGAGTTGCGTGTTCAAGAGAGCGCAGTATCTTAGGTATGTCTTCATTGCGCTTCCGGCGATCTCGGTCATGGCTGCGCACGCGCTCGTCCACTTTGCCGGAGAAAAATTTATCGATCGGTTACCCGCGGCCGTGGCATTGCTCGCGCTGATTGCAGCTCTCGGTTTGGCCTGTTTTCCGCCAACGCGTTCTTTGAGCGAGTTGGACCAGTACCAAGCAATCGCGGAAATCTTAGACCACCGGCTCGGTCCAAAAGACGCGGTTTCACTGGTGAAGCTCAAAGCGGGAAAGAAGGGCCCAGACCCGGAACTTTCGCGCGGCGAAAGAGCCGTATCGCTATTTTACTTCGGCCGCTCAGTGCAGATCGTCTCGCTGGACGAAGTCCGCGAGTGGTCCAGCAAAGAACGCGTGACCCTGCTGGTCCGCAGGGATGAGCTTCCCAAGGTAAGCGTCGAGCTGCCCCTGGAGATGTTGATTGCGGGGGATACTCACATTTTGGCCGAGGTGGCGCATAGGTAAATGGACTTTGCCGCAGCGCAATCCGCTTGCCTGCGTCAGGCGATGTTTATTGCGAAATCTGGCGTGAACGTTAAATCAATCAAGAATTGGGGGTCAAATGAGTAACGGACAAAACCAAGTCGCGGTTTTCGGCGGCGGCTGCTTCTGGTGTACCGAGGCGGTCTTTGACGAATTGCGCGGCGTGCATTCGGTTGTTTCAGGCTATGCAGGCGGAAAAACGAAGAATCCAACTTACGAGCAGGTCTGCATGGGGACAACCGGGCACGCCGAAGTGATCAAGATCGAATTCGATCCAGCGGAGGTTTCCTTTCGAGATTTGATGACCGTGTTCTTCGCGACCCACGATCCAACGACGCTCAACCGCCAGGGCAACGACGCCGGCACGCAGTACCGATCAGCGATCCTTTACGCCAATGAGCAGCAAAGACAAGAAGCGGCGGCTTTTATTAAGGAACTGGGTGATGCCAAGACATTCAGAGATCCGATCGTGACGACCCTGGAACCGTTGGCGGAATTTTATCCGGCGGAAGGCTACCACCAAAAATTCTACGCCAATAATCCGTATCAACCTTACTGCCAGTACACGATCCCGCCGAAGCTGAGTAAGCTACACAAGCAGTTTTCAGCGCTGCTTAAGTCGCACAGCAAAGACTAGCATGGCGCCGAAATTCGGAAGTGAGATCGCGAGCAGTTGCCGCGATTAGACGAATCCCAGCCACAATAAGGCTGCGGTGACGGCCATGATGGCCAACCCCAGCGGCACCCCAAGCTTCGCCCATTCCGTGCTCTTAATGTGGAGCGCGTGCGCGGCGATAATGTTGGGGATGTTCCCCGGGATCAGCATGCCTCCCGAAATGAGCAGACCCAATAGTGCGCTCTTGATCTGCGCTGTGCTTAAAGAGGGGCCGATCTCTGCCGCCGCTAACGTCGCGTTATCAAGGATAGCCGACACCATATTTACCCAGAATAAAATCTGCGAAGGAAGTTTAAGCAAATAGGTGTCGATGAGCGGCTTGAAGCCGGCGCCAAGAAATATGAGGGCCATGACGAAGATGTAGACTTTGCCTGCCCTGACAAATACTTCGCTGAGCTTTTCTTCTTCCTCCTCGGCGGCCAAGGATTCCCTGGTGTCTTCGGGCGCCTCATGGACAAGAAAAATGCCGATGATTCCGAGGACCACGACCGCCGGAACCACGTAGAAGGCCAGGAGATTAAACAAGTAGTAGAACGTCGCATGATAGGGCTCGCCATTGAGTTTCGATACGACGATGGTCGAAAGCGGCTCACCCAACGGCGTGAGCGCGGCGCCGAGTCCAATGGCAAAGCAGGCGATAATTGTCAGGTTCACTTCGGCGTGGCGGTGCAGCGGCAGCACGGTGATGAATTCAACCAGCAACAAAGCGGCGATAATCGCTGAAATCAAGCTCGACAACAGACCGAGAATGATGATTCCAATACACACGATGACCGACAGCGGCACGGTGATGAGGATGCGGCGCATACCATGGTCGATGTAGTGGCGCAGATAGTGAAATAATACGCCGGCGCCGAGCACGGCGAGAGTGATGTTGATCGGAGCGATAAAACCTTCATGGATGACTTCTATGCTCCAGGCATTTGCGATCGTCGCGCTGATCACGCCCATCGCGAACAAAAAGGCTTCGAGGTTCGATTCGATCTTCTTGTTCAAGAACGGACCGATCAAGACGATTATAAAAATTACAGAAAGTCCGATGGCGAGCATGTTATTTCCAGGATCTCGGTTCTATGACATCGCGCGCCCAAAGAAGCAATGTCGGTGCCGTTTTTCACCATTCGAGCAGCGGATCGCGCTGATATGTTTCTCCCGCGGCAAATATCCTAGAAATCTGCCGATTGCGTTGATAAGGTGGGGAAAATTTATTCTGCGGGGCCGACGGCATGGTTTTAAACGCCAAGTACAAGAAAGTTTTTTTGATTATTAGTTTGTTCGCGATGCTCAACGTACAGGCGGCCTCTGCCCAAGAAATGAGCTTGCGCGCGGTTTACAATGCCCTTAGCGGCGTGATGGCGCCGATCTGGGTAGGGCAAGACGCGGGACTTTTTACGAAGCAAGGAGTCGAAGTTGATCTGAAATATTTGGCCGCTACGACCGCGGTGCAAGGGATGGTCGGCGGCGGCGAAGAAATCGGGCTCGTCGGCAATCAGGGTATCGACGCCAAGCTCGAAGGCGCGGATTTAACCTATGTCGCCAGCGGGCTGCCGGTGTTTGTCTTCCAGCTTTACGCGCGCCCGGAAATCAAAACGATGGCGGACTTGAAAGGCAAAGTGGTTGCGGTGACGCAGCCGGCGGCGTCGACCGATTACGCAATGCGCATCGTGCTCAAACGTAACGGCTTGGAGCCCGATAAAGACGTGCGGATACTTTATGCTCAGGATATCAACGGCGTGTTAAACTCGGTGAGCGCGGGAAATGCCGCGGCGGGAATCATGTCCGCGCCGACGTCGATCCGCGGCAAAGCGGCGGGGCTGAGGTCCATCGTCGATATTACCGCTCTCAAAGTGCCGTTTCTTTTCACCGCCATGCTTTCATCGCCCAAAGTGATCCGCGAAAAGAGCGAGGCGATGACGCGATTTCTGCGCGGCTATATCGAATCCTTAGCGGTCATTCGCAAAGACAAGGAAACCACCATGCGATCCATGGGCAAGTTTCTCAAAACCACGGATCAAGCGGTGCTCGAATCGGT
>DASXSW010000031.1:0-7625 GCA_036505755.1 Binatia bacterium
GTGCGCGCCGGCAAAAATGTTCGAGTCGAACGGCATACTCGGCGACCAGTTCGGCGAGTGCTCGATCGCGGTCATCACGCGGCAGACGAATCGATTGGCGAAATAGTTCAAAGTGGATTTCCGAAGTGCGCCCGCGGCGCAAGGTGAACAGCAGATACACGGGACACTGCAGCAGGTTGGCCAAAATGTAGGGCCCAACGGGGAACGGCGCCGACGCGCCGAGGAAATTGGCGAAAGCCACCCGGGGTTTGAGCGTTACGGGAATGCGGTCACCGGCGATTGCGACAAACTCTCCCTGGGCGATTTTCTCGGATAATAAAACCGCGGTGGCGGCGGAGAGCTCGGTGACTTGCATGAGGTTCAACTGGCTCTCAGGATTAAGTTCGGCCAACAGCTGGTTGAACCGTTGCGCATGCTTGGTATGAATCAGCGCGGTCATTTTGAATCCGGCCATCTGTTTCGACACCACCCGGCATAGGTCCAAATTGCCCAGATGGCAACAGATCAGCAGGGCGCCGCGCTTTTTGGCGATCTGCGCCGCGATCAGAGGTTGTCCCTGGTGATTGACCAGGTCGGTTTCGAATAATCCACTCCACAGGAGCATCTTGTCGAGAATGCTTTCGGCGAAGGCAGCAAAGTGGCGAAACACGGTGAGCTTGTCGAGATCGACGTTTGAACCATCACGATGCGCGGCCATGCGCCGCAGATAGTCGCTCGACGCCGCCCGCGCCGCCGGCTTGCGCAAAAAGTACCAGAGCAAAACGGGGTAAAGCACTAATCGGACCGGCCAGCGTCCGACGATACGACATAGCCAAAATAACAGGCGCATGCCGGCAACAAAACTGAACTCATTGATTTGCGCCCAATGCTGACCACGAGATGTGGCGACTGGCTGACTCATTGAGCGCTCCATTTGCGTGCAATCAACATCGGCAAGCGCAACAACATGCCGAAAAACAACATCGCATGAACCTGAGAAATCAACACCGTATCCAACCAGCCGCGAAAATGTGAGATCGCTTCCTTGGGGTAAACGACCGGTGTGGGCACATTGATAATCTCGATGCCGGCCCAGTACAGCCGGACCACGACTTCGATATCGAAGTTCATGCGCTCGCCAAGTTTTTGCCGTTTGTCGAGCTCAAGGGTGGGCGCCAGCGGATAGACCCGAAAGCCGCACATCGAGTCTTTAATTTGCCGCGATAAAGTATTGATCGACACCCAAACGTGGGTCAGATATCGCGCCCACAGCCGCAGCAACGGCGCGCTTTTGTCGTACTCGGGGCAACCGACGATCAGCGCTTGCGGATGCGCCGCGGCTTGATCGAGAAAGCGCGGGATATCGGCAACCCGATGCTGGCCGTCCGCATCGATCTGCACCGCATGGCTGTAGCCTGCTTGAGCTGCGTAGCGAATCCCCGACCGCACGGCGCTACCTTTGCCGCGATTGACCGGGTGGCGAATTAAAACGATTTGCTCGGGCGCGGCAGCGGCCAATGCGTCGAGAACACCGGCACAATCACGCCCGCTGCCGTCATCGACGAGGATGCAGGGCAGTCTTTGCCCAAGCACGCCTTGCACCACGCTGCCGATCGCCTGCTCGTGATCGTAGACGGGGATCACCACGCACGGCTTAAACATCCGCCGCTCCGAACAGCACTCGGCCACTCGCATGGGTACCGAGATGAGAATTGATCTTGAAAGATAAGGACGATTTGTCCGGGTGATGAACCAGCTCGAGCATAAATGGCGTTTCCGGTGGAATCACGCGGTGAAATTTGAGCCCATGGATGGCCCGGAAGATCGGCGGCAAATCGAAACACTCACGCCCGTAGCTGATCACCCAATCCACCTGCACCACACCGGCAAGAATCGGCCGGTCCGGAAAATGGCCGTCGAAATAAACCAGGTCGCCCGGCGCGGTGAGCTCGAATACGGCACGCTGCGTGGTTTTCTCAATCAACCGCCTGCGTGGTTTTGTCGGACGAGAAGGTCCGCGACCGAGCAAGGCGGTCAGCTCGGCATAGGTCGTTTTGCCTTGGGCGTTGACTGGAAGTGCATCGAGATAACGCCAGATCCGCGGCAGACCGGCCGGCTCGATGGATTCCTTGAGCAGATTGCGGAGCGCTCGATCTGTAGTGAGTTTGCCTGCGCCGGCCAGCTTACGCCGCCCTCTGTCCGATAGCACCACGAAGGCGGCTACTCGTTGGCGCTCCCCTTCGAGCATGAGCACCCGGGCATCGTTGACGAGCGGCGACGTCTTGAGGAGCGACTCGATGGCGCTCAGTGAGATGCGCTTTCCCTCGATTTTAGCGATCCGATCGATACGCCCGCCAAGCACGAAGCCATGGTCTGCGTTCAGTTCCGCCCGGTCCGCTGTGCGGAACCAGTTTGCATCAGGCAGATTGGGCGAGCGAACTTCGATGACTTTGTCGTCGGGATCGATGCGCCAGTCCACGCCGGAAAAAGGCTTCCATGCTTCGTTGGCGACGGTCTGGCGGCGCCAGGCAATGCCCCCGGTTTCCGAGCTGCCGTAAACCTCGATCGGTACTCGGCCCAGTAAACGCTTGCTCTCTTGGGCCACCTCGAACGGCAACGGTCCGCCGGAGGAAAAAATTGCCCGCAGCTGCTTTGCCGCCATCAGCCAGGCCGGATTTTCGGATAGTCGCTTTAGATGAGCCGGACTCGACACCAACGCGCATTCACGTTCTAAGGTTGTCAGTTCTTCGAGAAAGGAAATGGTTCGCGCATGAATCGCCCGTCCCGCCGTGAGCGGCCATAGAATATCAAACAGCAATCCATAAATATGCTGGTGCGATACGGTTGAGATGATATCCGAGTTCCCGAGCAGACCGCCGAATTGTTTTTCCAAAGTCGCGACCTCGGCCGCCATTTGCGCTAGTTTTTTTGGAATGGCTTGGGCCTTGCCGGTAGTCCCGGAAGTGTAAAGGATCAATCCAGGAAAATTGGGATCGAGACTGCCGAAGCCGTTCACAGCATCGGGGCAATTTTGCGCCGTCGGCCCCACGGACGCCCAAGCCGAATCGAATTCGCCCAAATAACCATCAACGCGCAGGTGCAGACTCGCACAGGTTCCGGGTAAATTATCGCCTGGCAGATAAATGGCCTTGCCCGCGTGCCACGCGCCGAAAAGCGCGGCAGCGAATTCAACCGCATCGCCGTGATAGAGAGCGAAGGCCCGGCCCTCTGCACCATTAAGTAACGTTCGCCACACCTGGACGCGCGCGACAAATTCTTCATAGCTCACTGGTTTTCCCCGGCACCATGCGATCGTCCGGCAAGACACCCGCGAGTTACCGAGCAGGTTGAGCATATCGAGAGGTTCAACCATGATTGAGACGCTTGACATGCCGGCGCACACAATACTCGCCGGCAAATAAAACTCCAATAAAAAGGTAAGCGAGAAATCCATTATAAAACCACCAGACCGCCGACGACACGTAAAGAGCGGTGAAAAGCGCGATGCCGCCATTGACGATAAAAAATCCACACCAGACTTGAGTCACGCGGCGCGTGTAAGCGATCCCTTGCTCCGGCAGTTCCGCCTCACGTAAGCGCGCGAAGCGTTCGGCCACCGTCGGCGGGACGATCAAACTGTAAGCGAACACGGCGAATAATGTCGCATTGACCAGCACAGGATAAAGCTTCAGGGGTAACGACACGTTGGCCCAAATCGCCAGCACCAGGAGCAACATTGTGCCGCCCAACCACCAGCGCGCCGCTTGGCTTACCGCCAAACTGGGTAGCCGCGTCAATCCAATGAGCAATAAAAGCCCGGCCAGCAGCCGCGGCTCCACTCGCCCTTCACCCAACCAAATGGCCAAAGGATAAGTCAAAGTAACCAGGACCGTAAGAATGATGGAGACTCTCTGCACGCGTTTACTTTCGCAATAAACCGGTCAGGGCATCGACGACGTCCTGCACGGTGCGCACGCTCTTGAAGACTTGCGGCTCCAGCCGCTTGCCCGTGAGCTGCGTCAGCTTGACGGCTAGATCGACGGCGTCGATGCTGTCGATGTCGAGATCGCTGTACAAATTCGCTTCCGGCGTGATGCGCGTCTTATCGAGCTCAAACATCTCGTGCAGTATGTTTACCACCCGGGAGTAAATTTCTTCCTTAGTGGTCGGTTCGGCCAGAGTCATTAAGGCCTCCTTCGTCCTTCCGATTGCTCTCAATCATAAGCGCAAGCGCCCGCACCGATGCAAAGTGGCGACGGTTTTCTTCGGAGCTCGCCGACAGTGTGATGCTGTAGCGCTTCTGGATGGCAACGCCAAGCTCGAGCGCGTCGATGGAGTCCAATCCCAACCCTTCGACGAATAACGGCGCATCGGAATCAATATCCAGCCGTGGGATGTCTTCGAGTTGCAGCACGTCGATGATCATCTGCTTTATTTCATCTTCAAACGACTGCATGGCCGGCGGCTTCCCTTGTGAAATATGTTTGCAAGTAATCGGTCAAACGGCGCGCCGCCAGAACTTCACTGCCCGCGTCGGTAACAAACGGTAGAATATCGATGTCCTCCTTCACCTCGATGCTAAAATAAGAAGGGCGAGACGGCAGTCGCCACCATTTTACTCCTTTGGCGAGCATCGCCGGCTTGCAGCGTATCAGCACAGGAGTAATGTTGTGCAACGCGCGCACCGCGATATTGGCCGCGCCTCGCTTTAGGATGATCGAACCGTCGGAGGGCGTGCGCGTGCCTTCGGGAAAGATGATGAGATTGTTGCCCCTGTGAATCGCTGCGACGCAATCTTCAACCAGACGTATGCCGTCATCGTCGTTGCAGATATAGGCCGCGGCGCGCACCGTACAGTGAGTAAACGGGTTGCGCCAGAGCGCACTTTTGACAATACAATCGGCCCGCTTCACGAACGCCATTAGAAAAACAATATCGATCAACGTCGGGTGATTGGCGAGGATCAACATCCCGCGGCGCTGGAGTTTTTCCAGTCCCTTGATGTCGTATGCGAACACGCCCATCGCGCGCATGGACCAAACGATGCAGTGGAAGGTAAAACCGATCAAGTCGCGGGCCACATCGGTGCGCAGCTTGCGGCGCCGAATGAAAGCATTGACGAAAGGAAAAACCAAAACGCCGCCAACACCGACGGCAAGAAAACCCAGCCCGGTGCCAAACACGCGCCAAAAATGACCAAGATTACTGAGCATGATGGCTCCAAATCCAGCGCCGACCATCGCAGGTTCGCTCAAGGACCGGGTCCCTACGCAAATGAAAACGCAAGATTTCCAAGCCGCCTGGCAAACTCTCGTTTTGATGGGAACAGTCTTCGTCGCTTAAGCGCCAGCTGAGGGAGCAGAAGTCGTCCGCCGGCTGATGCATCAACCAAGCCCACGCATAGGGCTGCTCATGGCAATCTTGAAACGAGTCGTAGACTGCAGGCAACGGGCAGTCGTAGACAACCAATAACACTTCCGACTCATCCTCGGAAAGTAATCCGCAGGCTTCGATCACCGCGTGTTCGACGCTGCTCTTGCCAGCGGCAAGAGCCATGCTGCCAGCATGATCAACTCGCGCAATCGAAAAGAGACCCGCGGCGGCATTGTGGACCGAAAGCCCGAACGACGTCGGAGAAAGCGGCACGCCTTTCGCCAGGTCCAATAGAAGCTCGACGGAACGACCAGACTCACCATGGCGAGAGCAAAATACCGTCGGCACATCGATTCGATTGCCCAGGCATTGATAGGCGACTTCAAGAGCCATCTTACTGAGAAATCCGGCGCGCCGCCGTAACATAGGCGCCATGGCGTGAACCGCAGGCTCTCTATCCCCGCTAATCGAATAAACCCCGTTGGCCCAGGCCAGCCAAGCATCCCGCGTCTCCACTCCGGGCGCCCACGCCGCCGACGACGCAACTGAGAACCTGACCCCAGCGTTAGTCATGGGCGTGGGCCTCACATCTTCAAACATCTTGGTTTCGGGAATTTCACTCAAACGCAGCCTGATTAGTTGGTGTATGAAGTTCGCCGTGGCGCGGCTTCCCTTGATTCGCAATCTTTAATTGTCGGCTCATCACCTAAAATGTTATCCTCGCCCGAACTTTAGGAGGGCAATGCAATCCCGCAGTGGACTGTAAATCATCCACTGAGTGGTTATCGTGCAGAACAGGAAAGGGAGTAATCGAATGATGACAAATTGTACGTCGGTTCTACCGCTTTTGGCAACCCTAATGTTCACTTCCGGATGTATTAATCGTGCTACCGCGACGTTATCGCCAGGCGCTGACCTAAGCCGAGTCAAGAGTTTCTATGTCGTACATCAACCAAAGGATACACACGGCATCCATAATTTGATCAGGGATAAACTCGCGGAGGACGGTTTTTCGGCTACAGCTGGACCCGAGTTACAGCCGCCGGCCTATCAAGCAGATTCAGTCATCACTTACGTTGATCGATGGATGTGGGACATTACTTTGTATCTCTTGGAGCTCACCGTAACGCTTAGAGACGCAACCAATGGTTTCCCCATTGGCCGTCGGTAATTCGTATCACACGTCGTTAACCAGAAAATCTCCGAAGGAAATAGTCTAATAAGTCATGACCAGATTTACTGAGGCCAATGTCCAAGTTGCAACCGAAGGCGCTGCGAGAAACAATATCGCGCAAGGGCTGGCAAAAATAGGAAAACTCCATCTTTAATGAAAGCGGGGCCGCCGGCCAGCAGCTGGGTTGGGCTTAGGCGGTCGGACACAGTTAATGTGCCGCAACTTGAAGCGCTTCTCTAATCGTGAACCCCCCGCTGTAAAGCGCCCTTCCCACTATGACGCCCTCGATGCCCTCCTTTTCGAGCGGCAGAAGTTTGCGGATATCGTCGAGGGTGGCCACGCCACCCGAAGCAATCACGGGAATTTTGACTGCGCCGGCGATTTTGAGTGTCTCTTCGACGTTCACCCCCTGCTGCGTGCCATCGCGGCTGATGTCCGTATAGATGATGCGCGAGGCGCCGTCCTGCTCGCAGCGCTTGGCCAACTCGATGGCGTCCATGGATGTCGTTTCTTTCCAGCCCTTGACGGCGACCTTGCCTTGGCGTGCGTCGATGCCAACAACGATCTTGCCGGGAAACTTCTTGCAAAGAGTCTTTAGAAATTCTGCGTTAGAGCAGGCGGCGGTGCCGATGACAACGCGGAAGACGCCCAGATTGAGCGCAGTTTCTACAGCCCCGAGCGATCGCAGCCCACCACCCAATTCCACCTTCAGTCCGCTCTGTTTACAGATCGCTGCGATTTCGTTCGTGTGCACAGGTCGCCCCTCGACAGCCCCGTTGAGATCGACGATATGAAGAAATGTCGCGCCCTCGTCGACCCAATAGCGCGCCGCCTCCACTGGATTGTCGAAGTAAACGGTCTCCTTGTCCATCTCTCCCTGAAAGAGACGCACGCACCGACCGTCTTTGAGATCGATGGCGGGGATGATCAGCATAATCTCAGTTTGCTGCTACGAAGCGGCCGAAGTTGGCAAGAATGCGCAAGCCGAGTTCCTGGCTTTTTTCCGGATGAAACTGACAGGCAAAAAGCCTCTCGGTCGCAATGCTGGATACGAAGGATCTGCCGTAATCGGTTGTTGTCGCAATCATCGAGTTGTCGT
>DASXSW010000032.1:0-7046 GCA_036505755.1 Binatia bacterium
GTAGCGATCCGTAATTAATTCCCAACTAAACTCCTGCCATGCACGATCGCGCCCGTACTCACCCATATCGAGCCGCCTTTGATGACGAGTCAGCAAGTCTATAATGGCCTCGGTGAGCATTCTGTAATCTCCTGGAACGACAAGAATGCCGCTTTTGCCATCTTCGACTGCATCGGGAATACCACCTACGCGTGTTGCTACGACTGGCTTGCCGGCGGCGGCCGCTTCCAAGGCAACGATACCGAAGCCCTCGACATCGTCGCTTAGATTCAACGCCGGCAATACAACCAGATCACAAGCTTGGTACCACGCGATCACTTGGCCATCGCAAAGCGACCCAAGTAAGCGCGCATGGTTTTTAAGTTCCAGTTTGGAAACTGCCGCCTTGATCTCACTGGCTACATTATCGCCCTGAGTCAGCGATTCCGTTGGAGTGTCACCCACAATTAAGAAACAGGCCTCCGGGATTTTTTGGACAATCTTGACGAAAGAATTTTCGATAAACTCTTTTACTCCCTTTCGCTTGACCAAACGCCCGACGAAAAGAACGACTTTTCTGTCTTGAACGTTTTGGGCTCGCTTGTTCGCGTCGACGTCAGTTTGGCAGCTAAATCGCTCCGCACGCACTCCAGGTGGAATTACCGAAACCCTGTCGCGTTGCACTTCCTTAGCCTCTAACAGCCGAGCCGTGTATGTGCTGTTGGCGACGACCCGATCGCAATACTTGAGCCAGCGCACACATAATTGCTGATAGATCAAATTTCGGTAAATGATATCCAAGCCGTGCGTTTGGATCACGGAGCGCCGGCCAAATAGCCGAGCGAGCATAAGCACCAGTGGTGTGACTAGCGCGCTGCCGCCGAACACAACGCGAACGCTAGGATTGCGTAGCAGCAATGACGTACCCCGCCAAAGCGCATACAAGGCGAAGCAAATCAATCCTGGATAGGGTGCGCGATAAGTGTCTCGCTCGAAAGATTCTTTCGTCCGTGCGGGAGATGTAACAACGAGAACTAAATGTTTGTTTCTAAGACCGCCGCAGAGGTTACCGACGAGACTTTCGATGCCGCCACGTCGCGGCGGATAATTCCAGGTGATGACGAGGATGTCCATGAAGATGCGAATGATCAAAGTTGCTGTATTAATAAGGTTGCGGTTGCCTGGCTAATCAGCAGGGCAGCAAAGCTTGCGTCGAACTGTCGCATCGCCATCAACGACCTACCCCTGCCTCAGGCCACGTGTAATATTTTGTCGTCGCGTTGGAATTCGCAGTGGCGCGCCAGTGGCAATCCGATAGTGAGCCCATCGAGGAGTCGGCTGATCTCTTGCCGGAATACGAACAGCAAATGATTCTGGGGATTTCTTTCTCTTACCATTTACGTATCAGCGGCGAAAACTCGAATCAGTCCAACGGCGGCGTTCGGTCGCCATCGTCATTCCTAAAATCGGTTACGGTGCTATGCCGTTCCATCCGCAGCAAAGCGATTTGCTCAGAGACCAGTCCGAGCATGAAGATAATAACCGCCGTCGTCAGCATAAAGACTGACATGTTGGTGAAGCGGCCCTGGGTGAGATAGGTGTAGAGATAATTCGACATGCCGGCGAGGAAGAAAAAAATACTGACGGGCAGGAACACGCGAAACGGTGAAAATAGCGTTGCGATTTTGGTAATGATCAAGAGAAAGCGGATCCCGTCTGTCACCAGGCTAATTTTGCTTTGGCCGGCGCGATAGAGGGTTTTAATCGGAACGTATTTGACGGTTAATCCCGAGCGCAAAAATGCCAGGGTCAGCGTGGTCGGGTATGAGAAAGTGTTGGGCAGCAGATCGATGAACCTGTGTGCCTCGTGGCGAGATAAGACGCGGAAACCGGACGTTAAGTCCTGCACTCTAAACCTCGTGACATAAGACGCGAGTAGATTGTAAGCCAGGTTCGCCGCGTAGCGGTGAAATCGCAATTTGGATCCCTTAGCACGTGCGCCAACCACCATATGATATTTAGCAGCTTCCCCGAGCAATTTGGGGATATCTTCCGGCTGGTGTTGTCCGTCGCCGTCCATCAAAACAATTAAGCGCCCTCGCGCCGCGCGTATGCCGCTCTTGACGGCGGCTCCATTGCCAATATTGTATGGATGGCGAATTACGCTTGCGCCGGCGTTTAGAGCAACCTCGGCGCTGCCATCCGTCGAACCGTCATCAACAACGATCAGCTCTGTACGCGCGGGCTTGAGCGACTGGACTCTATCGAGCAGCTCCGCCAAGATCCCCGCTTCGTTGAAAACTGGAATGACGATGGAGATTTCGCAGCGGCTAGCCATCGAGCTGGTATACGGCATGGCGACCATCGCGGAAGAGCAACCTAAGTCGGTTCATCGCGAACTCGTTCCACAGCGTCGATTGATTGCGGGATAGGTTATTAGTCAAAAACCTCGCCAGGAGATCCTCGCGAACCATGAGATGCGTAATTTCTTTTCGTTTCAGTGCTTGTGCGATTTGATCGGCATTCTCGGCGGCGCGAACCGCTCCTAGCAGATATCCCGGCAGATCACCGCCGTCATGAAAATAATCCCGCTCACAATAATACGCTCTCCGGCCGATAAAGAGAAGATAAATTTTTGCCGTCGTTGCCGTGGCGCGGTTGACGTATTGAAACGAGGTGTACTCCGGAAGCATGCGCGTAAGGTAACTATTACGGCTTTCATTGCCGTTTAAATAACTCAACGGAGCTGCCGCCGAAAAATACTCCCACAGGTAAAGCCCATGCCACCCCGCAAAGAAGAACAGACCTGCAATGAGATAAATCGGCCGCTTGATGCGGAGATAGATGTTGAAGATGCCGTAAACAGCAAGAATGACTAGTGGCGGAACGATCGACAGAATATAACGAATGCGCAGGTCCACTAAAAATATTGCATACAGCAAGAACAACAGCGCGAAACTTGCGAGCAACTTCTTATCTTCAAGCCACTTTCCCTTGAACGCCCAAGGCAAAAGAATAATCAGAATCGGCGTCAGCACACCATCGAAAAATTGCGGATTATCATCCTGACCGGAAAAGAACACGCGCAGCGGCAGGCCGAGTATCTGCCAAAAGTTCTCACTGTAAAGCAGAGCGCGTTTCTCGAAGATTCCGAGCCCAGCGAAACTCACTCCCTCGGCGGCCGGCCCAGTGCTCGATGGAAAGAGATTCCCCAACAACGGATAGAATGGGTTACCCGTCTGGAACCAGTTTTTGAGAAGCCAGGGTAGAAATGGCAACAGAACCAAGCCACCGAATAGGACTAATTCGTAACCCATCTCGATGAGGCTCTTTCGGGGCGGTTTTACAATGACCATTAGGAACAGCAATGAGACGAGCAGACCCGCAACCAAGCCGTTGGGCTTCGTGGCGAGGGCAAATCCGAGTGAAAGTGCGGCCATACCTAGCCAGCATAGTGCCTGCCGTTCTTCCCTCCAGCGCAACAAACACAACAGCAACGCGGTTGTGTAAAAGGTTATTCCGAGATCGATGTAGCCCCAATGGCTCAACCGGGCGATGAGCGGCGTCGATACGAAAAAGAAAAAACCGAGAAGCCCATAAACCGCATTCATGCGCCCGCCTAGGTAGGCGTAGAGCAAGAGACCAGTGAGAAAACCAAAAAGCGCATGTATCCACTTGGGCACGAAATCAAAGCCCCAGTACACCCACGGCGTGTAGAGCATATCGATCAGCATGGGGTAGTAGGAATAAGGCGCGATCGGTACTTCGATGATCCGGCCGGCTCTGGCGTAAAGTTTTGGGATCGCTAAGTGATGTGTCAGCTCGTCTCGGCTGATGGGCGGCAGCAAGCCAAGAACAATTTCAACGATGAAAATGACAAAAATCGCCGCCCAGATTGTCTTGCCAAGCCAATTTGTCTGTCGAGGAATCGCCAAAAAGTGACAGATAAAAAAGAGCGCAGCGGCAAGGATAACAATGACGACACTGAAGTTTAACCAGGGGTTGCTCACATAACCCGCCAGCCCGAATAGAAAGTACCACGTCCCGCAGACGCCAAGCAGGCACCCAACCAGACATGTTCGATTGAGGAGAACTGAAAACCGCTCTTCCATCAGTCTCCGCTGTCACGCGGCAAAGAAGTCCGCACCCGATTGGCGGACCGAACGGAATTGAAGTTTAGCAAAGGAAAGATTCTACGAATCAGCGATTGTGAAAATAGAACCAAGATGATGGGCCGGTAGTTTCTAAACGGAAGCTTGAGGGCCTGCGCCGGCGCGCATTTCTCCCGATTCCGTCTTTCCGGCGAAAGCCGGAATCCAGTCTTTGTGTGCCGTTGCCATCCAATCTTCCAATCAACCTGGATGCCGGCGTGCGGCATGACAAACTTTCACATGGCTTGAAGGCCGGATTTCAACCACCCCCCTGGGAGAAACATCAGGATTCCTGATCGATCACTGCGACAACGGCGCCGAATTTTACAAAGTCGCCTTCTTGGGCCTTGATCTCGTTTAGTTGACCGTCGTCGGGAGCTTCGATCTCGATATTGACCTTATCAGTCTCAACCTCGACAAGAGCTTCGCCCTTTTGCACTCTTGCGCCTTTGGCCTTGAGCCAGCGCAGAATCCTCACCTCATCGCTTTCGTCGCTCGATCCCAGACGGGGAACAACCACATCCTTTTTCATCGCAGTTTCTCAAAGACGGCTAAAGCGACTGCGCTTCGAAGCTGTCAGCGAGAGACTTTAGCTTAAGCGTTTGGCGCATGTTTTCCATGAAAGCGTTGACGTTCTTATATCTTGCAGGGATCTCGTATTTGACCGCCGTATAGAGATAGTGCAGCTGGGAAAAAATCGCGATATCGGCGAGGGTCATGCGGTCGAAGATAAATTTCTTGCCGGAGTAGATCTGATCCAAGGTATTGAAATGAACGTCCCACTCTTCCTCGGCTTTCTTGCGCGCCTCCGCATTATCCGCGCGGCGCAGGGCATGGTTAGCGTGAATCAAGACTTCGTCGGACCAGTCCTCCAATGCCAAACACAGCCCTTTGTTCGTCGCGCCATCGGGATAAATGCTGATCCCCGGATAATCCTTCTCGAGACGCGTCGCGATCACCGTGGAGTCGATCACGCACTCGCCGTTGTAATCCGTTGACGGAACTTTTCTCTGGCCGGTGTATTCGATCAGCGATTTGCGGTCGTCCTTGCGCACATCGACGATGTCGTAAGGAACTTTCTTCAGCGCCAAAACAATTCTCACTTTCTCGCAGAACATCGAAGTTTGGGATTGATACAATTTTATAGCCATACGCAATGCCTCCTTAGTAATATGATGCCGGGTCGGGAATCCTTTTTGCCGCCGAGGAGCGAATAAACCTCTTGTTTAGTATCCCATGCATCAAATTCGCTAAATTCTCAACCCTGCTTACAGCGCCACTTGTTGACCTTACGTGGCTCCGTGAGTATTCTTCTCGCACGTCAAAACGGTAACGCCATGAATAATCACGACGCCGAGACCAACGACCTTGATCTCTTGTCGCACAAAACCGAGACAAGCATCTTATTGCTCCTCTAAAGTGACGGCCAAGTGATTCTCGGGTAGTGAGAAGGCGGTCGTCGAAGTTTGAATAGTCGGGATTCGGAAGGAAAAAGATGGCGAAATATTTACAGTGCAGTGAGTGCGGGAAACTAGCCTTTTACTACGACGACTTCGTTGGCACGGAAAAACCCTTCTACCGACGCTTCATGCGCTATCCTGAAGGAGAAACAAAGTATGAACCACCGCGCTGTTTCAGCTGCGGCGGCGTGCCGCGTCTGATCCACGAAAACATCAAGGAAGAAAAAGCCGCCGCCAAGCACTGAAGTCGACAGCACAGCGTTCCTTGCGAGCGAGGCTCCGTCTACCAATCTTCGTGGTCTAACCAATCTTCGGTTAAATGGTCTCATTGGCCCGCTGAGATCGCCCGCAGATGTTCCTGCACAACCTGGGGGGGACAGAGGCTCAGAAAGAGTCTCAAGCCGCCGAGAATAACCGCGAGATCGTCCAATTGGCCGACGCCGATAAGAAAATCCGGCACGAGGTCAGCTGGCAGAACCACGTAGGCAAGTATTCCAAGGAGGAGTAGTTTGGACGTCAGGGGTACACGCGCGTCTTTTATCAAGCGTGAAAACAGCTTCAAGAAACTGGGAAGGTGGGTGATTAGCTGGTAAAAGCCACGCCAGCCGAGTTGTTTAACGATGCCCGTAGCCTTCAGTGCCATGCTTTAATTTACGTGATCCAGCGGATGCTTGAAGCCCGGCTCTACAAACCCTGATTTTTTTTCAAATTAACCGTCTTGGCTAATGAGTTCTGGACAGCGCATGCTGCGGGCGCTCGTCTAAATAATCCTCGCAGTCCCTGTCGTGTATCCTTGTTGACAAGCACAAGAGCGACGGCCAGGAGAACATAGAAAATCGAATAATAGAAACGGAACTGCGGATCAGGAAACAGCAGCTGAGTGGAAAATAGCAGGAATATAACCGTCGCTTCCATGAGCGAAAACGACAGATTCGCTAGCACCACCACGGCGAAAAGGGACTGTGCCGCGGTCAAAAACAGCTCTTCCACCTGGCGGTTGTCGATCTGCATGCCAGCGATATTGCCGGCGGAAATCGAGTAGACTACCGGCAGCATGCCGATCAGTAGCGTCCACTGATTCACCTTCGATGATAGCAACGCGCCCATGGCCGTCCCCGGCTGCGCCTTGAGCGCAAACAGAATCGCGACGATGAACTCAGGCGATTCAGAGGCTAGCGGCGCCAACCATTGAACCAGAATAAACTCCTCGATCCCAAAGGTCCTGCCGGTGGCTAATAGCCCCTCGGCAAATGGTTCCGCCGCTATGAAGATGGTAAAACCGGAGAGGAGAAAGAAAACCACGGTAGCTACCCGCCGACTGCGTTCGCCCCAACTTTCGATCATCTCCGCCGGGCCTTCAAGGTCCGTTTCGACGTGTTCAGCCTTCGATGCGGCACGCATGTAAAAGACGAAGATAGCGATCAGCACCGCAGCGTCGATGAGATCAAGCCGCCCT
>DASXSW010000033.1:0-8551 GCA_036505755.1 Binatia bacterium
TTCACGCTCGGGGGCGATCGGCGTTTTTGACGCGGATTTGCTCCTGAGAATCAACTCAAAATGACTCTTTAAAACCGAGCCTGTGGACGGCACCGCCATAATATCGTTCGGATCCGCGACCACTTCCATCACCTGGAAGCCGTTCTCCCCCAAGTCTTTGTAACCACGGAAATAGCTATCTCTAAATCCGAGGATATGACCGAACTCGTGTGCCAGTACCCGTGGCGCGATCGAGTGCGGTCCCAAAACGATCGCGTTATCCTGGACATGGGTTGTGAGAGCCCCGGTCGTGAGAATTGCCGCGCCGGCAGGAAATCGTCGCAAGTGCTGAAGGATATCGATCCGCTGGCCGATCTTCGGCTTAACCGAATCCACATATAAAGAATCACTTGCTATATATGAGATATCGAGCTCAACGCGAAACGAGTTTGCAGCGTCCTGTAGTCGCCAGGTAGACTCGATGATCCGTTTGGCCGAAAGGAGGAATTCCTGATCCTCGATATCGGTGTATAGCGGGACGCGAAAAATCCACTCGTGTGGGCGATGTTCTATGCTGACGAAGCCGGGCGTCCGAATGCGGTTGGTTGCCCCGTTGATCCGATCGGTAAGCGACGCTTCGCGTGTTCTTAGGTCATTGGCTATCTGCACCAACCCGAGCGGCGCCTGGAAGGGTTTCAACGAAACTGAAAACTTGCCGAAAGCGGCATCGAGATTTTTTAAGCCATCAAGGATCCCTTGACGTTCGAGCACTTCGTTCTGGAGCGCTGTCTCGAGGTCATATCCTGCGCGGTCTGCAGCGATGGCGGCCTGCCAAAAACGATTGTACTGGATGTGTGCGTCGATATTCCTTTGCTGCTCGCCCATTCGGCGAAATTCGGCTGCGAGTCTTTCGAAGATTAGCCTAGTCTGACTTCCGCCAAGAATCTTAGCGCGGCGCAGTTCCGCTTCCTGGCGAACGATATCCTGCCATTCCTGATCCATTAGTCGGTCCGTCCATGGCCAGCTATAGGCAATAGGTCGCGCGCGCAGGGGCGCCTCCGCCGATGGGGCGGGCAATATCTCGGGCAAAATCTGATACCCGTGTCGTAGCGGCGGAGCAGCCCGGACGAGCTCAAGCAGATCCGGTGCGCCAGCTCTTAAAGCGCTAACGAGGGAGTTGTGATAACCAGCAAGGCGCTGGCTGTAGGTCTGATAATGTTCCTGAACCTGGTTGCCCCGTTGAATGTATGCGGCAGAGGGGTGATTGTGGCGATGGAGGTTCGATGGATTGTGACCAGGTTCGAGCAGAAAGAAAAATAGGGCTCCGATCGAAAAGAACGACGCCGCAGGACGTGGAAACTTCAGATTAACACTCCAAAATTCGCCCGAGATTACACTGAATTAAGGTCTGGGACAAGAACCTCAGCGTCCCCTGGCGAAATGGAAATAAAATTTGGCGGACGGCCGCACGCAAACCGCGCGCTATGAATTATCCACGCACCCAGCGGTCGACATCGATCTCGTAGCCTTTATCTTGCGAGATGTCGAACGGATTGCGATCCGGATCAAAGCCGCGGTACTCGGCCATCGGCCGGCTGCTCGGTCGCTGGCTGACGCAGCTTTCCGGCAGTGAGTCGAGAAAATGCTGGATGTTATTGACCAGCCAGCCGAAGTGGTTGAGACCGTCCCTCGGGCTTTCCCTTTCGTTCATGTCGCGGCGCGTGCGGTCCGGCAGGATCGCCATTGCCGTCGCGCCATCCGCCGCCCAGCGCACCACGCGGTTTTGCGCGCGGATTTTTTTGCTGGTCGTCGATTCGCGAAACCCAAAAACGTTAACGTAAAAGTCGAGCACGTCGTCGTTGTTCGGTACGCACACGGCGAGATGGCGGATACACGGAAAAGTTCGCTCAACGCTCGGCGTGTGAAACTGATGAGTGGAAAGGGTTACGGACTGCCCACTGGGATCGGTAACGCGATAGTCGCCATGAAAAAGGCCGCCCTCCTCTTGCCGAATATCCGCCGTGGGAGCGAAATCCCTGAGCCGCCGTTCGACTTGGTTGATGTCTTCGATGGTCACGCCGAAATGGCTGATGCCGAGCTCTTCGGCGCCGTCGCGCCGTTTGAGAATCGATATATTGTAAAAACCATCAGTGAGCGCGATATCTCCCGCATCCGAGCGTCCGAGCTCGCGCATTGAAAAATAGTTGGAGTAAAAACGCGCCAGGTTTTCCGGCTGTTCGCTGACAATGGCAAGGTAACGAATCTGTGAGTCCATGGTCGTTCCTCCTTTGACAGGGCGGCACGTTACCACTCCGTCGCCGGTGGCGTCAACGCACAATCAATTGGAAAAATGCGTCGCTTGGGCTATGAGGCAGAAGAGTATGGACATGAAACCTGTGGCGGTCGGCGTGCTGATAGCATTCCTCGTCTCAATTCATTCGCCAGCGTGGGGCCAGGAAGGCGCCGGCTTGAAAAAGATTCGCATCGGCTTGCCTAACCGTGGGGTGCCCAATCTCGGATTGATGGCCGCCCAACGTTACGGATTCTTTCGCGCACAGGGATTGGACGCGGAGTTGATCGTCATGCGGCCGAGCATCTCGCTTCAGACCTTGATGGCCGGAGACCTGGATTATTCAACCGTTCTCGCTTCCGCGGCGCGCGCCAGCGTGAGCGGTCTGCCGATGCGCATCCTCATGGCTCTGACTGTAGGACAGGATTTTTCACTTGTGGTGCGGCCTGAGATCCGGCGTATGGAAGATCTCAAGGGCAAAACGCTGGCAACTTCCGGAGTCGGCGAATTTACCGATGTCGGCGCGCGGCTGGTGCTTAAAAAATTTGGTTTGGTGCCCGAGGCGGATGTAAAGCTCCGGGTGCTCTTCGGTAACCACCCGTTGAGATTGAGCGCCCTGCAAGCCGGACAAATTGATGGAACGATTATGACGATGCCCTACAACAAGATGGCGGTAAAAATGGGCTTCAGGGAACTCGTTCATCTGCGCGAATTCGTCAAGACGCCTCAAGGCGGCTTGGTGACGACGGCGCAAAAAATCCGCATCGAGGCTGACATGATTCTGCGGACGATCAAAGCCGCGCTAACGGCGAACCGCTTTTTAAAAGCCAACAAGGGCGAGTTCGTAAAACTCTTGGCGAAGGAGTCCGGGGTTCACGACCCAGTAGTGGCCGGATTGATTCACGAAGAAATCGTCAAGTTGTATTCCGACACCGGTTTAATTTCGGATGAAGCCATGCAGGAGTTCATCGCCACTTCGAAAGAAGTGCTGAAAACGTCGCGGGATGTTTCTTTCTCGGAAATCGCCGACTTCAGTTTCGCGCGCAGGGCATCGAGCGAATTGCGGTAGGATCAGTGATCCTTGCCGAACGGCGGCGGTGAAGTACCGACGGACAGAAGAAAAAGGATTTCGCCGATCGGTATAGCTGGCAGGGACGGCCTACGAAAAATTTGCGCTGGCCGCGAACACTTTTAGGCAAGTAAGAGGAACACAAAAAACTTTCTTCACGCCGGAATGCCAGGTCGCGCGGCAGAGTCTTTACAGCTTATTTGCCAGGCTTGTAGGCCTTGGCCTCGGCAACGATCTTGCCCGCATCGAACTGATTGATCTCGTCGATCAACTCGTTGGTGATCAGATCCTTGGCCTCGACTTTATCCTTGATCACGCCCCACTTCAGCAGAAAGACGGCATACGCGGCGTAATTGGTCTCGGAACTTTCTCCCCAACGCTTCACCCCGGCCTTCTCAAGCTTCCAGTTTGCGATGCGTGCCTGCAGCACCTTGGTGTCGTCTCTGATCGCCGTGGCCTCATCCTTTCCGGTCGGCTTGAGCTCTGGAAAGACCTCATAGAGGATGCGGACAGCAGCCTCGGGGTTGGCGATGGTGAAAATCGTCCCTTTGGCATAGCCTCGCGCGAGGCCCAGCGCGTCCTTTCGGCGCGTCTTAAGGGTCTCTTCGAGGGCGAGGAAGCCGTTAGAGGGGTAATGGTCGATCTCTTTGGTGTCGAGCAGGCGGAGCTTGACGCCGGCATTCTCAACCATCGCATACTGCGTATCGAACTGGCTGAGTGCGTCCACCTGCTTGCTCCTGAGCATCGCGGCGGTCTGCGCGCCCTCGCCCGCCACCACGATAGTAACGTCTTTTTCCGGGTTCATCCCGGCGGTTGCGATCAGAGCTTTCGCGGCCGGCACGCCGCCCGAACCCATGCTGATGACGCCGACGGTTTTTCCTTTGAGGTCGGTAATCTTCTGGATGGGGCTGTCAGCCGGCACGGCAATCCCATAGATGTTTCCCTGGTAGGCGGTGTAAAAGATTTTTGCCCTCACCCCTTGGGGGCGAGCCGCCGCAAGCGGCTCTACGCTCGGCAGTGAGAAGGGTATCTCCCTGCTGGCAGTGGTCTTGACGCAATCCCCCGAGCCGGCCAATGCCACCAGCTCCACCTCGACGCCGTCTTGCTTGTACCATCCCATTTTGGTGGCGACGGCAAATGGCGCAGTGGCGGAGGAGAGCGTGCGGGAGCAGAAACCAACGCGGAGCTTCGACGTCTGAGCCAGCACCGTCGCGCACGAAGGGGCGACCAGCAAACACGTGACGAGCGCGCAGAGTGTTCGTTTCATAGGGCTATCCTTTCTCGTTCCAGTCGTTCCTTTTCCGAAGGGTCCCAGAAAAGGATTCGCCGGCGGATCAGCAGAATGCAGCGGTTGAGCAACAGTCCCACGATCGATAGGATGAGGAGCACCGAGAACTGTCCAGAGACATCCATATTGAAGTTCATACTTTGAATCAGCATGCCGAGCCCGGCCCTTGCCCCCACGAACTCTGCAACGATGGCGCCGATCAACGCAAAGATCATCGCGACATCGAGCCCGGCCATTACGAATGGAAGAGCATTGGGCAGCCTGAGCATCCAGAAGATCTGGCTCTCGCTCGCCGCGAGGGAGCGCATGAGGTTCAACCGATCCTCGTCGGCCGACTTGAGACCGACCATCGTGTTGACGAGCAGCGGGAAGAAGGCGACGAGGGCCGCGTTGATCACCTGCGATTTGAGCCCGAGGCCAAACCAGACCACGATCAGCGGCGCGAGCGCTACCTTGGGGAGCGACTGGAACATCACGATGTACGGGTAAAAAAAATACTCGACGTGGCGATTCAGCGCCACGGCCGTCCCGAGGAAAAAGCCGAGCGCCGAGCCCAAGAGGAAGCCGAGCACGGTCTCGAGCAGCGTGTGAGAGAGGTGCTTCTGATAGAGCCCGCTCGCGAAGCCGCGCCACAGCGCCATGGCGACCTTTGAGGGAGCCGGGAAGATGAAAGTCGGCACTTCGAACACGCGGACGATCAGCTCCCACACGATGATCGAAGAGCAGAAGAGCAGTATCGTGAGCGCGACGTTGCGCAAACCTTTCATGAGTCGATCATCCTCTTCGCGTCAAACCGCCCGCGGATGGAGTGGACGTACGGGGCGAACTCGGGGAAGTTCATGACTTCCAACGCGCGCGGGCGCGGGATCTTTACGTGCACGTCGTCGATGATGCGTCCGGGACGCGGCGTCAACACGAGAATCCTATCGGCAAGAAAAACCGCTTCGGGGATCGAGTGCGTGATGAATAGCACCGTCTTCTTTCGCTCAAGCCAGATGCGCTGAAGCTCGAGGTTCATCTGCTCGCGGGTCATCGCGTCCAGCGCGCCGAAGGGCTCGTCCATCAATAGCATTGCAGGGTCGTGGATGAGCGCGCGGGTGATGGCGACCCTCTGTTGCATCCCTCCCGACAGCTCCCAAGGATAGCGTCGCTCGAACCCGTCGAGACCGACGAGACTCAATAGGTCCGTCGCCACCTTCAGATGCCGGTCGCGGCCGAGGCGCTGCACGTCTACGGGCAGCAGCACGTTATCCAGCACGCTACGCCAGGGAAGCAGGACGGGCGACTGAAAGACTACGCCGATGTCACGCCGCGGTCCCGTAATCGGAGTGCCGCGAAGTCGCGCCGCGCCTTGGGAGGGAGGCAGGAGACCGGCCAGAACCTTGAGGAGCGTGGACTTTCCGCACCCGGACGGGCCGACGACGGCGACAAATTCGCCCTCGCTTACGCTGAAGCTGATCTGCTGCAGCGCCTGCACAGTGCCATCACTAGTGGAGTAGAGCTTCGAAAGCTCGTTGACGGCGATCGCTTCCATGTTCTCCCAACGTGAACGTATCAGTCCCTATCCGATAGCAGTCGCTTATGTCAACTTCGCGCGAAGGGCCGGTGAGTGAGTTGAAAGAGGGTAGGTAACCGCGCTTTATGACCAGCATTATCCGACGAAGGAGCACACGATGCGTCACATAAGGCACATCGCATTGTTTACTTGGTCTCTTGCACCGTGATCTATTCAATTACTCACGATTGACAATCCGATTCGCTCGACATCATAGTACGTTTGTTCTTCAAAGGGGATTCATGGCGTTGCTATTAAAAGCCGAAGAGCTCAAAGGACTAATCTCGATTGAAGAGGCAATCGATGCCGTGGAGCGCGGGTTTCGCGACCAGGATGCGCATCCGCAATTCAGCTTGCCGCGCCAGCGTATGATGGCGCGGGACCGGCGCATCAATATTCACTCCGGCGGCTGCGTCGATTTGAAGGTCGCGGGGACCTTTATCCACTATGAACGGCATCGTTACACCAAAGAGGATCAAACCTACGCCGCCGCAGGCAAGCGCGTTTATATGGCCTACGACAGTGAAACGGCGGAATTGTTAACCATCATCGTTGGCAGCATTCCGCTTTATGAGTTTGACGATAACGATATCGCCACGGAGACCGCTATCACCAGCGCTGTCGGCACCCGCCTACTAGCGCGAAAAGATTGCACCACCATGGGCCTCTTCGGCACCGGCCGGCAAGCCCGGCGCCATTTGAAAGTTATGTGCAGCCTGCGGCCGATTGAAAAAGTCAAAGTGTACAGCCGCAAGCCGGAAAACCGCACGGCTTTCCGCGCTCAGATGCAGCCCTATATCAACGCGGAAATCGTCACGGTGAACGATCCCCATGAAGTGGCCACGGGTGTCGATCTAATCGTGTGCGCCACGGGTAGTAATGTTCCAGTGCTGTTCGGGGCTTGGTTGGAAGCGGGCCAGCATGTCACATCCATCGTGGGCAGCAATAAAGAACTATTGCAGGAAGGGTTGGTCAGCAGTCCGAGGCGTGAGCTGGATGACCAAGTGCTCGCCCGCGCCGATAGGATCATCGCCACATTGCGCCAACAAGGGATTTACGACGAACAAGGTGACTTCGTTGAACCGATCAGCCGCGGCGTGCTGCGCTGGGAGGATGTAAAGGACTTGAGCGCGTTAGTCGCTGGCAAAGTGTGCGGTCGTACTACTGCCAAGCAAATTACGCTGTTTAAGCAGAACAGTGATCAGGGCGTAGGGTTTGCGGCACTGGCAAGACTAGCTCACGACAAAGCGCGCGAGGCTGGGGTCGGAACGGAAATCTAGCTGGAATTATTCACCGGCGACCGTCATCCGACGAAGGTGTCTCGGGAGGTCTGCTTCGCGGAAAACTTTTTAAAACAGAACAGTCGCTATTCCGAAATATCCAACAGTATACCGTCCGGATCGGCGAAATGATGGTTGCCGATCGGGCAGGCTTCAAGATCTTTTACCAAGCCGCCGCTCTGAGGCCCGCCGCCGACCTTTTTCGGCGCGCACTCTGGATGGCCTGTGGCGATGTTTGCCAAATCCTCTTTGGTCTTTTCCACACTTTCGACTTTGAAGCCGATATGATCGAAACCTTGTCGTAAACTACGATAGTAGCCATCATGACAACGGCGAATGATCAGACGTACTTTGCCGTCGGTGAGCGTGATCGATCCTTCCTCGCCGGCTTCTTCCACGCCTTTGAGCTCCAAGACTTTGGTATAAAATTCCGCGACCTCTTCCGGCTTGCGGGCGCGCAGCGCGATATGATTTAGCCAGCGCGGCTGCTCCCATCCGTCCGCCAGATAACCCTCGCGCACATTAGCCTGGCCTTTTTGCGATAGATCGAACTGAGTACCGGTAGGATCTTGCGCTCGTGTGCCGGCAAAAGGAACGTAGGTCAGCGCTCGAGTGTGCAATAGGTCCGGGTAGAAGCGGTTCATCCGGTCAACGGCTTCTCTCACGTCGTCGACTTCGAAGCCGAAATGATCGATGCCCGACTGACTGCCGGCGCGCTTGGCCAGAAGCGCCAAGCCGATAACGCCGTCGCTTATGTGTCCGCGATCGGGGTTAGACTTGCCGTTTTCGTCCACCAAACCGGTGGTGATCTGCTTCATGCCGAAGATCGTTTGATAGAATTTGCACTCTTTGTCGTAGTGTTCGGTATGGGTGGCGACATGTCGGATTTTGGCGATCATAGCGGCGCTCCTTTCGGATCTGTCGGTCAGCTTCGTTCTAGTTAGCCGCCCCGACGTTGTCAAGGCTTCATCCGAGGCAGGAAAAATGCGTTCCAATTGTTCCAATCGCTGCGGGTTTGATTTACCGCGGCTTGCTGCGTAATGAGCTATTCCCAGACCTCTTAGAGTCCGTCATTCCCGAATGCTTCTAT
>DASXSW010000034.1:0-6642 GCA_036505755.1 Binatia bacterium
TGGGAGTCTTGCGCGGCGCGATGGCGAAGGCTTTCAAAGATCCTGAGTTTCACAAAGAATTCAAAAAGCTCATGACCAACGATCCGACGCCGCTCACCGGAGAGGAAATGGAAGTCGCGATACGCGAGCTGCCGCGCGATCCTGAGACTGTCGCGCTGTACAAGAAAATGGCGGAGCATGGGACGCTTCCGCCGCGGTGACGATAAAAGTAAGGAGTAAACGAGTAAACAGTGAGGAGTAAGGGGTTCAATCTCCTTACTACTGACTCCTTACTCCTAACTTAACACTGGACTAGCGCTCGCCAACGAAGAGGAGGTCATATGAAATTGAATGGACTGCGCATTCAAGTTGCCGCCCAACTCATCGCGTTACTCGTTGGCCTCTCCCACTCCACCTTCGCTCAGACACCCTTCTACCAAGAAAAAACCATCACCATTGTTCAGGGCACTGAAGCGGGGGGGAGTTCGGATGTTCAAACCCGCGCGCTACTGCCGTATCTTAAAAAACATATCCCCGGCGAGCCGACCATCGTGTCCGAGTACATGCCCGGCGGCGGTGGCACTAAAGCCGCCAACCATGTTTTTAAAAATGTTCGCCCCGATGGCTTCACCATGGGCCGCGTCGGCGGCGGCCTGGTGGCCAATGCCGTGCTCGGCGAGAAGGGCGTGTTGTACGACCTCAACAAGTTTATTTATCTGGGCTCGCCGCACAGCACCTACCACTGGGTGTTCATCACGCGCAAAGAAGCCGGGCTGAAAAATATCGAAGCGTTACGATCTGCGACGGGAATCAGAATCGGTGCGCAAACCGTCGGTCATTCAAACTACTTCGTCGGCCGTCTGTTCGCGCTTATGATTGGCTTCAAAGATCCCAAAATGGTCGTCGGTTATTCCGGCACCGAGCTCGATATCGCGCTCATGCGCGGTGAAATCGACGGGCGGGTCAATAATCCGGACACGTTAACGATAAGGAACGCGGAATGGCTCGCCAAAGGCATGATCGACATCCACGCGATCATGGAGGTGCCGCGCGGCCTCAAACAACCGGGCTTCGACCGCCTGCCTGAAATCGAAGAGTTCGCTAAATCCGAGCGCGAAAAGAAATTGCTGGCGATGGTGCGCACCTTCCGGCAGATCGGCACGCCGTCGTTCTTCCCTCCAGGCACGCCGCCAGAGCAGGTAAAAATTCTGCGCGCCGCCACGGCGAAAATGTACAGCGACCCTGACTTTCACAAAGAGTATAAAAAACTGGTCGGCGAGGAACCCACGCCGCTGCTCGGAGAGGACATGGAGCGCGCGATCAAAGATTTGCCGCGCGATCCGGAGATCGTCGAGTTATTTAAAAAACTCAACGCCGCCGGCCCGTTGCCGCCGCGTTGATACTCCATTCCGAACTTCATTTACACGTTGCACTCAAGTAGGGGCGGGCCCTCGCCCGTCCTATCTCGCGTCGAACCCAACCGAATCGACTCTTACCTTGCAGGCAGCCTTTGCCGATATTATATCGCGAAAGATAGTTCTGTATATTACTGGTTATGCCCATGGAGAATTTCGAACTAGAACGGTAGAATGTGCCGGTGGGTTACAACTTCGAGTGGGACCCAGAAAAAGCAAAAGCGAATCTAAGCAAGCATGGCGTTTCGTTTGTGGAAGCCGTCACGGTTTTCGGTGATCCGTTGTCAATGAATATGCCGGATCCGGACCATTCAGAGGGCGAAGAACGGTTCATCCTTTTGGGCATGTCGGACCGTTATCGCTTGCTGGTCGTTTCGTACGCCGAGAGGCCACCACGAACGCGTATCATCAGTGCTCGGCTAGCAACTCGAAATGAACGAAAACAATATGAAGAAGAGTAAAAAGAAAACCCGGCCGCGTGGGTCTGATAAAGACACGATGAGACCGGAGTACGATTTTTCCAAAGCGGTGCGCGGCGTCACTGCGGCACGGTACGCGGAAGGGACCAACGTTGTTCTCTTGGACCCGGATATCGCCGAAATCTTTCCTAACGCTCGTGCGGTGAACGAGGCGTTGCGCACGATCGCTCGCCTGACGCGTACGGCATCGCGACAGCGGTCCCGCAAGCGTACGGCATAACTCTTGGTTGAGAAGGACGCGGCGGACCGCGCTTCTCACCCAAAGCGTTGGAAGATCTTATAAATGTGAGGTTCATCAAGCCCTACGAAGGAGGCTCACGCCATGACGTCGGTTCCATCCGTTGCCGATGCTGTCACCGAACTTGCCGGCGGATTTTCCGGGCAACTCCTACAGCCCAGCGATGCGGGCTATGAGGAAGCACGGAAAGTCCACAACGGTTTGGTGAATAAGCATCCGGCATTGATTGCACGCTGCCGTGGTGTGGCCGACGTCGTCGACGCCGTTAACCTCGCGCGCGAGCTGGATCTTGAGGTGGCGGTCCGTGGCGGCGGCCACAACGTGGCGGGACGTGCGACCGTCGACGGCGGGCTGATGATCGATCTGTTGCCGATGAAAGGCATTCACGTTGATCCGCACGCTCGTACCGTGCGAGCGCAAGGCGGCGTCACGTGGGCCGAGCTTAATCGTGAGACGCAGCTGCACGGCCTGGCGGTCACCGGCGGTGTGGTGTCGACCACGGGAATCGCCGGGCTTACCCTCGGCGGTGGCCTGGGTTGGCTGATGAGCAAATACGGCCTCGCGCTCGACAATCTTCGCTCGGTCGAAACCGTCACCGCCGAAGGCAAGGTGTTGCAGACGAGCAAGGATGAGCAGGCCGATCTGTTCTGGGCCCTTCGAGGCGGCGGTGGAAATTTTGGCGTGGCGACTTCTTTCGAATATCAACTTCATCAGGTAGGGCCCACGATCACAGGCGGCTTAATCGCGCATCCGTTTGACCGCGCTCGCGACGTGCTCAGGTTCGCCCGGGATTTCGCAACGTCGCTGCCCGATGAATTCATGGTGGTCGCCGGCCTCATTCATGCCCCCGACGGCTCCGGCACAAAGCTGGCGGCAATAGTGGCGTGTCACTGTGGGTCCCTTGCCGAGGGCGAAGCGGCGACGCGGCCGCTCAAGCAATTCGGTACCCCGCTCATGGACGCCATCGGCCCAATGCCTTACTGCCAGCTCAACGGCATGCTCGATGGCGCCTATCCGAAAGGTGCGCTCAACTATTGGAAGTCGAGCTTCTTGTCACAATTGAGCGACGCTGCTATCGACACGCTGGTCGAGTGCTTCGCCCGCTGCCCCACGCCAATGGGTCAGCTCCTACTCGAGCACTTCCACGGAGCCGTAACCCGCGTAAACGTCACCGACACGGCTTTCCCGCACCGCGCGACCGGTTACAACCTTGTCGTGCTGTCCGAATGGATGGAGCCGAAAAATACCGATCAATGTGTCGCGTGGGCGCGGGAAACGTACGCAGCGATGGAGCCCTTCACCGGCTCCGGCCGCTATGTGAACTACTTGGGTGACGATGAACCGGGCGATCCGACCGCCGCTGCCTACGGACCCAACTACCGGCGTCTCCAGGAAATCAAAACGAAGTACGACCCGAGCAATTTCTTCCACATGAATCAAAACATTCGCCCGTTGTCTTAAATCGCGTTATGCGAGCGAAGCGGTGGTCGCGCCTTGAAGAGTGATGGACTCATTCTTATCGCAAGCTGGTCAACATGACGCCCAAGAAAACGCTCCGCGACTAAGTCCTGCGGCATCATCTCTTGCAGGCGGTCTTTGCCAATATTAATATCGCGCAAGCTAGCCGTTGATCTTGTGACCCCCCGACCGCCTCGACCAATGCAATTCCCGCTTTCTCTTCCACTGGGACCATGCTGGGAGCTCGAGGAACGCACGGTGGACAGCACAATATTTCTACAATCGCTCGCATCAACTTTCCCTGAGGCGACCACTGCGTACTTCGAGGGCTCGTCAATTGCTCCGGATATCGTCCAGATCTTCGAGCGGCATACAGACCCCGGTCCATATCTTCCGGAGCCGCAAACGCTCTGGTCAACCGGTACCATCCTGCGGTTCCGGTGTGTCTTTACGCCTGCGCTATGTGAAGCTCTAGCCAGCGCCTCGCTGCATCACGCCGAGCCCGAGCTCTTTGACCATCTTTTTCTCTACGCCGATCGCGCAACGCTGCTCGAGTGGCCGGACGCGTTCTCAAACTGCATGTGGATCGCCTCTTCCATCCCGGAGTCGCGTATAAACGCTTTCGCCGCCAGTCTAGGGGTGAGCTATAAGTATGCAGATCACGGCTAACTGACCCTTCGAGTCCGACCTTTGCGCGCGGGCTTCGCCGCTCGCTCGGCGGCTCAAGGGCAACGCTAAACGTTCCTTCACGGTGCGGGCGGATCTTTCGCATGACATGCGTCGGGTGGCACCTTTTGAGAGAGTTTGAAACCGGAGACGATGCTCTTCCCCTTCGCCGCTTCATGGACTTCTCCAAGTTCCAGCACCTAATGAATACGCGGACGCTGTATCTGGCGCCCGCGTCAGCTTTTAACGACAAACTCGAAGGCCACTACACCTCCCGCGATTATGAAGCATGGGACAAGCAATTAGCTGATTGGGGCTTTGACTCGAAGGGGCGAGAGATGGCCTCAAATGCCAAGGCCACGGTCGCGCGCCACAATCAGGCCGCCGTTGTAATCAGTTGCTGGACGATGGCAAACACACTGATGATGCGCGTATGTGGGAGGAGTACACAGGATCTCCGGAGGCTGTTGTGGTCGAGACTACGGTAGGGCGCCTCCGCGCCGCATTAGGCGCGGGATTTCTAATCGTCCCAGTCCGCTACTTGGACTTCGTAGAGCACCAGATACCTAGAGAGCACTCGCTCCAGCCCTTCTGTTACAAGCAGAACCGTTATAAATGGGAGCGGGAGGTACGAGTGATTGGCGAGATGGAGCTCGGAAAAAGAATCGGATCTCCCAGAGAAGCTCCCGTTAGCCTCAGTACCCTCGTTGCGAAGATTGGCCTCCACCCAAAGGCGCCCCACTCGTTCGTTGATTCGGTGCTTCAACTGGTCCGGCAAATGGCACCGAGTGCGGCGTGCGAAGTTGTAAGAATGGAGAGAAACGTCTAACAACCGGCTCGATCCGACGCCACGGGTGCGGCTTGCTTCAGCCAGACCGTTTGAAATTCGCCTACGCCAGCCCAGCCGCTCGTTTCTTCGCTCCGCCGCCCCCCTACCCACGTTCCTCGATAGATGATAGGAATCGGCCCATGCGGCTCGATCTCGGTCTCATTCACATAAAAGAGGTCTGCTTTGGCGCGAAGACATCGATAGCGGCCGATATTTTGTCGATCGATCGCCAAGAGCTTATTTCTCTTCTCGAACAGGAACCGCTCTTCGAACGAGTCGAACTCGAATTGGCGCGTCCGGGAGATTCCTGCCGCATCATTCGCGTGCTCGATGTTGTCGAACCACGGTATCGATTAGACGGGCCGAATTTTCCTGGTGCTCTCGAGCCCAACGGCCTCGTCGGCGACGGCGAGACGCGCGCGCTCAAAAGCGTCGCGGTAATCGAGACCGACCAACTCGCAACCCGCTCCCGAAGCATGATCGATATGTGCGGTCCAGCTACAGATTACTCGCCCATCGGCAACACACACAACGTCGTCTTGCTACCCTACCCGAAGACAGCCGCTGACAAAGACGATTATCGCTTGGCCGTGAAGAAAGCCGGTTTGAAAACCGCCGTGTACCTCGGCTCAGCCGCTAAAGATGTCACGCCTCACGAAACCCAAGTTTTCGAACTGCCGCCGGTCGCGCTCAATCAAGGACCGAAAGATCTGCCACGGATCGCTTACATTTTTCCGATGCACTCGCACCAGCATCCGACACAACAGAACGAAACGGTCTTCTACGGCAGTAACATTCAAGGCTTCATGCCGACCATCGTTCATCCCAACGAGATCCTCGACGGCGCGCTGATGTTTTCCTACTCGGCGTTCACCTGGTTCGCGCAGAATCATCCGGTGATCCACGAGCTCTACCGCCGTCACGGACGTGATCTCTGGTTCGCCGGCGTCGTGCTCACCGTCGCGCCGGTCACCATTGCTGAAAAGGAACGCAACACCGCCCTCGCCGCGCGTCTCGCGAAAGAAGTCTTAAGCGCAGATGGCATCATTGCGACCAAGATCGGCGGCGGCGCCGTCGATACTGACTTGATGATGATCTACACGCGCGCCGAAGAGATGGGCATGAAAGCGACCTTGATCATCATGGAGCGCTACCCCGACACCGGCATCACCTTCGTACCGCACAATGTAAACGCGCTCGTGACGCCCGGCTTGACGCGCGATGCGATTACGCTGCCGGCTGTCGCGCGTGTCATCGGCGGCGACACGGTCGCCCTAGACAATTCCAACCCGGACAACAGCAATCCAGGGATAACGCTGGTGCCGGCTCAGGAAAAGTTAAACCTCTGGATCGGCGATATCGTCGGCGCCATCAGCCAGGTCGGCGCATCGCGCCTGACGACATACATGAGTTGAGAGAAAATTCAGGATAATCTCCCGCAAAGGCGCAAAGACGCAAAGGTAAAAAGAAAATGTCATTTCGACCAAGGAGAGAAATCTTTTGCAGATCCCTCGTCTCTGTTCTGAATGACGGGCTCCGCCCGTCACTTCGCGCCTTCGCGCCTTTGCGGGGAAAACT
>DASXSW010000035.1:0-5186 GCA_036505755.1 Binatia bacterium
TTTGACGAATTTCCCAACTTGCGTGTCGGCTTTCTCGAGGGTGGCACGAGTTGGATTCCCATGGTGATCGACCGCTTGGAACGAGAGCTGGAGTATGGCGGCCTACGTATTCAACGCAAACCCGTGGATTATTTTACCAGCGGCAAATTGTTCGTCAGCTGCGAAGGCAATGAGAAGGCGCTCGCCTATGCCATCGAGCGCGTCGGCCCCGAACCATTCATGTTCGCCTCGGACTTCCCACACGAGATTTCCCTCGACAATTGCATGGAGGAGATCAACGAAATCGTCGAACGTCATGACCTCGAGGATGAACACAAAGAGGCGATCCTGGGAGTAAACGCGCGCCGCTTTTACAAGATTTGACGTCATTCGTAACACGGGGGATTATGAGTCGCGCTACTCGCTCCAAAAGGAGATCGGAAATGCCACGATGCCTGTTCTATCCTCTGCGCAGACATAGAGCCATAATCTCTATAGTTCGGCAAATTATTAATCTCGTGGTGAATCTCGCCTTAATCGCGACCGCAGCGCCATCAACCGCTTCGGCACAGAACCTTCCCCAAATCCTCGTAGCCTACGCCGGGCAAAACGAAACGGTGGGCCCAATGTGGGTGGGCATCGAAAAAGGCACCTTTAAAAAATACGGGCTCGACGTTCGCCTCGTCCAAATGCGCAACGGCGCGCTCAGTATGGCCACGCTCTCCTCGGGCCAGGTTCAATACAATTACGGCTCACCCGGCAATGCGCTCAGCGCCGCGGCGGGCGGCATGAAAATTCAATGCGTTGCCTCGCCGGTGCAAAAAATTCCTCGCGAGCTGGTGGCGCGCAAAGAGCTTCGCACTTTGGAAGATTTGCGCGGTAAAACCTTCGGCGTGCAAAGCATCGGCGGCGGCTTTTGGCTACAGACGATGATCGCTCTAGATCAGCTGGGAATCGACCCGGAAAAATACGATCTTAAAATGCGCATCCTCGGCGACACGGCGACGGTCACACAGGCTTTGGGCTCGGGCGGCGTCGACGCCACCGTGATTCCTTATAGTTTCAGCGAGGCGGCAAAACGCGCAGGCGCCAACGTGCTCGCCGATATCGGCAAACTCAACTTTCCCTATCAAGGCACGACAATTTGTTTTTTGCGCGAATCGGCCGCGAGCTCTCCCGATCAAATCTCGCGCTTGCTCAACGGATTGGTGGACGCGGTCGTGTTGATTCACGATCCCAACGCCAAGCCGGAGATCGTCGAAATCCTGCGCAAGGCCTTCCGCTTTCCGAAACCGGAAGATGCCGAAGCGTCCTACAAAGTTCTCGCCATCATGGCCACCGTCGAGCTCATGCCTGACCCCGCCGCGTGGAAGATCGTTCAGAAAATCGTCGCGAAGATCAATCCAAAAGTCGCGCAGGTTGATTTCAACCAACTCATCAATCCGGTTTTCGTGCACAACCTCGAAGACAGCGGCGTCCTGGCGGCCGCGCGATCGAAGATCCGATAAAGCGAAAGCCTCGCTTTTTTCCGCTGTTCAACCGGGTGCGGTAAGCCGCACCCCTACGTTTCAGAGCTGAAAGCGTCTTGTATCGGCAACCCCCTCTGGTTGACCTCTTCGAATTATATGGGCGCTTTACGTGCTGTGCGGTGATTGTCAAATCCGCCAACGTATTTCGTTAGCGGGAAACGGACTTTGCGAAATTTTCGATCGACCTATTAAACCGCTCCGGTTGGTCGACGAAGAGCGCATGGCCCGCCGCTTTGAAAACTTGCACTTCAGTCGCCGGCCGGTTTTTCTTGAGATTTGCCGCTTGCGCCGCAAATTGCGGCGTGACGGCGTAGAGCAGAGGCTTTTTGAAAGCCCGGGTAATGCGTCTCCAGTGGAGCCGCTCAAAGGGATAATCCAGCAATGCCAAGCTGTCTTCCAACGCCATTCTTTTTGCCCCGCGCACCAGTTCGCTTATCTCTTCTTCACTGCGGGGCTTGGCAAAAATCGCCCGCATAAACTCATGCAGTGCCTTGTCGCGGTCCTCGCGCAAGCGCTGTTTGAACGCGCCGCCCGGCGGCGGCGCCGGTTCTTCGCCGACCGAGCTGTCGACTGAAACTAGACCGGCAAGACGACCGGCGCCGTACATGTGAATGTACTGTAGTGACTCGATACAGCCTAAGGACCAGCCGACTAGCAGGATATTGGAAAGAGGTTCAAGGAATTCTTTAAGATCTGTGGCACGCCGTTCTGCCGTGTAGCCGGTAGGCGGGACATCCGATTCCCCTTGACCACGCGGGTCGAGTGCCAGCATGTGATAGTTTTGACCGAGGGCTTCTAGCTGCTGTCGCCAAATCGCCGCGGGCATGGACCAACCTGGAACCAGTGCGATGGCTAGGGGTTTTTTTCCGGCATATTCATGCCCGGTTTCGAGATAGGATAAGTTGACGCCGTCACTGGTGCGAAAAGACCTTCGCGTAATCGGGCCCGCACCGCAGCTAGCAGCCATGATCAGCAGCACCATGCTGAAAGACAACCGCCGCGACACGGGAACGCCTCGTTAGCGGTGCGCGACGATAAGACCGGATTTTTGCCCGCGCCAATGATATCCGAAAGGAAATGGCAATGGCGCCTGTTCTTGTCGCGAGCTATACGCTTCCTCGAGATCCTTTTGATAACCGTACTTCATTGGGCGGATGGGCTTACTGTATCGGCCGTAGAGCTTCACCTGCCAGGGATTCTGACTAAGGTAGCGGTACGGGATTCCAGTGTCGTCTTGCACGACAACATCGGCCGCATCCAAGAGCATTGCGCGGGTTTTTGAGAATTGGTTATCGTGCAGCAAGTAGGATGCCGACTTCAGGAGGACCGTCGCTGGCTTATACTGGCTGGCCCAACTGAGAAAGTCAGGATAGAACTCCAGCGCCTTGTCGGTCGCATCAAGAGCAACGTAATAAAGTTGCTGCGTTCCGGAGGCGCCGGGGTTGGCGAACTCGATGCGCACGGCCCGCATCATCACTGGCGGCCGCTTGGCATCCGGAGCATCATACTCTTGGGTCAGCTCCGGGAAGAGGTCGAGCGGTTCGATCCGCACGATGCGGCGGTTCATGAGCGCCATCATGATCGACATCACCGGCACGGCGCCGCGAATCCACGGCGTCGTAAGCTGCTTGGTCATATATGAGGTAATAAAATAGTTGCGCTCGAAGATATCGCGGAACGCGGTGCGCACATCTTGCAACAACTTGGTAAATTGTACCGGCGTCACCGATTCCAAATCCGGCATCGTTCCCGGTCGCTCGAGACTAAAAAAGACGTATCGCCCATGGTCTGGGAAAAGAGTATAGGCATTGAGAAAGTCGGGGCCGCTAAATGGATAAAGCAAAGTTTTCTTCTGCGCGCCCGGTATCTTGATCTCGTGGCTGCGCCAAGTCTCCATGGTTTGAATGCGCCCGCGCACTTGAGCCCAACTTGATGTCATCGACTGCTGATGTTCTTTGAACGCATCCGATTCGACGAGTCGTTTGAGCGCAGGGTCCAGCGGGTTTGGTGTAATGCCTGCAAGAATCTGAGCCGTCGCGGTGGCGCGACGATTGAACTCCATGCTGTCTTCGGAGTTGGCGAGTGACTGCCCCACCGCGGAGAGAACCACCACCGCCGCTATGGATAGGATCCGACGCGCTGCAAAAGGTTGAAATATAAAGCATTTAGAATTCATACGTTAATACATGAAATATGAACGATACCTCTATATACAAAGGAAATCATTTACAAACCGTTTAAGCCTCCATTAGTCAGGACTCATTGATTTGACGATTGAAATTACATTTTCCTCCAGGCAGCGCCTAAATAAACTTTTTTAACTTTTCAGTTTACTGACTGGTTGCGGCAATGCAAGCGCCATTTTTGAGCTCAACCAAAAAAACTGGCGCGCGTTATGTCGCCAAATGATTCGAAAGACTTTCCATATGCGATGCATTGCGATAAGTAACACGCCGGGGAAATTTCAGACAGCGTAAGAGCCGACTCAAGGTCACGGAACTTTGGTCCCAAAAAGTCAACTTGAACCTCAACTACACGAGTAAAGGCGTATACTTGTCAGGCTGGAAAGCACGCATCGGCTACCTATCACCCTCGGTGTTCGAAACACCTTCGGATTGGGACTTGATATTGCCCAAAGGCTTTACCATCGTCGCCTCCGGACTCAACGTTCAGGCGCACACGGAAGAGGAATTCAACAAAGCCATCGATGCACTAGGAGCCGGCCTGGGAATATTCGCCGCCGAAGAATGCGATGCGATCCTGATGGGCGGCATCACTCTGGGCACGCAGCGCGGTTACGCTGCAGAACAGGACGTCGTCGCCAAATTGTCGAAGCAGGTCGGCCTACCGGTAAGCACCGCGATGAGCGCCACGGTCCAGGCCCTAAAACATTTGCAAGTCCGTACAACCGTCATCGCCACCGCGTACAAAGAAACCATTAACCAAGCGGTCAAAAAATATTACGAAGATGGCGGTGTAGAGGTACTGGCGATCCAAGGTTTGGAAGTTGCCAGACCAGTCGATCAAGCTAAACTGCCGGATTACGCTTCCTATAAAGTCGCCCGTGAGCTGTTTCGTCGCCACCGTGACGTCGAAAGTTTACTCATTCAAGGCCGCTGGCGCTCGGTTGCCTACGTGCAGGAATTGGAAGACGATACCCAACGTCCAGTGGTGTCGAGCACCGCCGCTTCGCTATGGTGGGTAATGCAAACGCTCGGCATGAGAATATCTATCGAAGGCTACGGTAAGCTCTTGCGTCAATAGCAACTCGGCTGCCTGCGACTCCTCTGCCAGTTATCAGGTGAAGTTGTTTCTTACTCGGTTCAGCTTGGGTTAGAGAAATTCCGAGGAATTCGTATAAAAGCGAAACGGGCAGCCTCCCTAAGAAGGCTGCCCGTTTCTTAACGCCATCGCGTCAACTTAGCTTTTAATGATTTTTACTTCACTGCGGCCCGCTTCGAACGATCCGCTCAGCGTTTTATCGGTCTAGCTTATCGTTAGTCTGGTTGCGAGTCCGCTTTGGGGAAGCCCAACCTGCTGATTGACCCGAATTCGGGTTCGCACCATTTGGTGCTCAACTTGAGGGCTTGATTCACACAGCTCGCTGCCCAACTGATAAACTGACCGCGTTGCTGGCGCCCGCCGATCGCGGGCTTGAATAGCCCGGCGGATTATCTT
>DASXSW010000036.1:0-12590 GCA_036505755.1 Binatia bacterium
GCCGGCCAGAGAAAATTGCGTTTCAAATTGTCCCACGAGGCGCGTCGCCACGCAATCATTGGGCCCATGGCCATGAGAAAAACCAGGAACAGAAATAAGGGCACCGTCACGGAATTGAAATAGGGCGCGCCGACGCTGACCTGGACGCCGGCGACCGCTTCGGAAAGCAGGGGGAAAATCGTGCCGAGAAAGATCGTGAACAAAGCCGACACCAGCACGATGTTGTTTAACAGAAAAGCCGATTCGCGGCTGACCATGGCGTCGAGCTCGGGCTGCTCTCTGAGAAGATCGGCGCGATAGGCGAGCAAGCCGAACGAGCTGAGCAGAATAAGAGTAAGAAAGCCGAGAAAGAATCCGCCTACCGGACCAGAGGAAAAAGCGTGGATCGAAGAGAGTATTCCCGAGCGGGTAAGAAAGGTCCCGAAAATCGTCAGGCTGAAAGCGACGATGATCAGTGAAAGGTTCCAGACTTTGAGCATGCGGCGGCGCTCTTGCACCTGGACCGAATGTAAGAAAGCGGTGGCGGGCAGCCACGGCATGAACGCGGCATTTTCTACCGGGTCCCACGCCCAATAACCGCCCCAACCGAGCACATGATACGACCACCAGGCGCCGACCAAATTTCCCGCGGTGAGAAAAAACCACGCGATGATCGTCCAGCGGCGCGTGCTGACGATCCACGCTTCGTCGAGCTTACCGACGATCAACGCAGCCATGGCAAAAGCATAAGGCACGGTCAAACCGACAAAACCGGTGTAGAGCAGCGGCGGGTGAGTCATCATGTTGGCGTCTTCGAGCAACGGATTGAGGCCGCGGCCATCGGCCGGCACCGGCGATATGATTTCGAACGGATTGGACAGAAATCCGATGACGCAGAGGAAGAACACCGACACGATGGAAAAGATCATGATCACCCAAGGCATCATCTCACGATGCCGGTCGCGATAAACCCATGCCGTGATCGCGGCGAAAATGATCAGCAGCCACTCCCAGAGTAACAGCGAGCCTTCAAGCGCACCCCACAAACCAGTGACGCGATAGTAGATCGGCGTGGCCCGCGTGGTATTGAACGCGACATATTTGATAGAGAAGTCGGTGCTGATTAAACCATAGATGAGCGCGAACGCGGCGAGGGTGACGAGTAGGAACTGCCCGAGAAGCGCGTAGCGCGCAAGCGACAAATAACGCTCTTCGCCCGTGCGTGCGGCGACGAGCGGGCTGACCATTCCCACGAGCGCGATGATGAAGGCGAGGAGGATACAGCTATGGCCGAGGTTGGCGGTCACTTGACACTGGCTTCCGTGGCTGGGACGAAGCTCTTCGCGGGCGGCCCGCCGTCTTTGTGGGGGCTGTACTCTTCAGCGTGCTTGGCCATGATCGTCGTCGCTTGAAACACGCCATCGCCGCCGATACGTCCTTCGACGACGGCGCCTTTGCCCTCGGAAAAAAGATCCGGCGGCACGCCTTTGAAAAAGATCGGGAATGTCGCCGTCCCGTCGGTGAGTTGGAAACGGTAGGTGAGATTCTGCAAGTCCTTTTGCAGGGAGCCTTTCACCACCATGCCACCCAGGCGCAAAAACTTATCAGTGGATGTACTTTCCTTAGCCTTGAGCTCCGACGGCGTGACGAAATAGACCATTGCTTCCTGCATGCCGCCGTAAATTATGTAGGCAAGTGCGGCGACGATGATCACGCCACCGATCAAAAAACGTCTACTTCTTGGCATCGCTGCTTGTCGCCTCCGTCGACCTGAGCGCATCAAGATCCGCTGCCGTGCTGGCATAGCGGCGTTTGAGCAAAATCAGGTAGACTAAAATCGAACCCCAAACAATCCCATAAGCCAACGAAACAAATCCCCAGGCACTCATCAAGCACCTCGATCGAGCCGCCGCGCTCTGATCTCTTCGCGCATCTCGCCCAAGCGATAGCGCATCGACAATAAGTAGAAATAAAGTAGCAAGAAGCCGACGAAACTGATAGCCAGCGCCGTCAGCATCGCCGGATGGACATTCTCCCACGGCGCTTTGTCGGGCCGCAGGATCGACGGCGGCTGGTGCAAGGTCCGCCACCAGTAAACAGACATATGAATCAGCGGAATATCGAGAAACCCGATGATGCCGAGCACGGCCGCCGCTGAAGCCGCACGATTCTCGTCTTCGATCAGCGAGCGCAACATCAGGTAGCCGACGTAGATCAACAACAAGATCGCAGTTAACGTCAGCCGGGCGTCCCAAGTCCACCATACACCCCACGTCGGCCGGCCCCAAATCGATCCCTCGATAATCGTTAGCGCAGTGAAGAGCACGCCGATCTCGGCCGCCGAGTGCGCCAAAAGATCGTCGCGTTTCTCGCGCTTCCACAAATACATGCCACTGCCGATAAAAACCAGAAAGTAAGAGAGATAAGCGGTGAGAATGCTCGGCAGATGCAAATACATAATGCGTTGAACGTCACCCTGATAGGCGTCCGGCGGAGCGATGACCAAGCTCCAAAATAAACCGATCGCGACAGCGACGAACGCCAGTGCGCCGAGGATTCCTTTGCGCTTCTTTATCGCTACCTGAGCCATCTTCAGTTTTCGATTACCCGATCAAATATTAATACCCCAACGGTCAAAAATATCACATCAAAACTCAAAAGTAGGCGCAACCAGGGGATCGCATCGCCGAACTCGCCGGTGCGCAAAACGTTTTCCATGCAGCGAATGGTGGCGAGAATGACCGGAATCATCAACGGAAAAAGTACCAACGGCAAGAGCAGCTCGCGTGCCCGCGCCCGCAACGTGATCGCTGACGTGATCGTCCCCAAAACGCAAAAACCGATGGTCCCCAATAAGGTAACCAGAAACAACTGTGGTAGTAAATTCCACGAGCGCAGATTGAAGAGTATCCAGAATAGCGGAATGACGACGATTTCCACGACGATCATCAAAACCAGATTGAGGCAGCTCTTGGCAAGAAATAGCGCGCCGCGGTCGAGCGGCGAGAGCAGCAGGGCGTCGAGGCAGTGATTTTCGCGCTCGGGCTGGAAGAGTTGAGCAAGGCCCAAAGTCCCGGTGAAAAGGAATGCCAGCCAGAGTAGCGCCGGCGCCATCTCGGCAACTCTTTCAGGCGCGAGATCGAAAGAGAAATGAAAGACAAAGAGCAGCAAGGTGCCGAAAAAAAACATCGTCAGCAGGCTGTCACGGCGGCGCAGCTCTAGAAGCAAATCTTTCCACAGCAGGAGGTAGCTTTCTCTCAGGAGCGCCATGTTTCTCCCTGCGGCAGAAATTCGCCGAATGCTTTGTCGAAATTTGGCCAGGGCTGCTGCTTGATTTCATCGAATGTCAGCCGGCCGCGATTGAGTATGACGGCGCGGCTGGAAAGCTTCAGCACGCGGGAAACGTGGTGTGACGCCACGACGACGATGCGGCCCATGGCGCATTGACCCTGGAGAAACTTTTCCAGCACATCGACCCCGCCGCCATCGAGCACGCCGTAGGGCTCGTCGAGAAGCAGAAGCTCCGGCTCCAAAAGCTGCCATTTTGCGATCGACAAGCGACACTTCATGCCGCTCGAAAGATTCGCCGCGTATTCATCGGCGCGATCGGCGAGATTCACCTGTTGAAGCGCCTGGTCGATGGCATGTGAGTTCTTCTGTTGATGATACAGCGAAGTAAAGAAATAGAGGTTTTCGCTAACCGTCAAGTTATCGTAAAGATGGTCCGCCGGAGTGAGAAAACCGATCTTGGTACGGAGCGCGGTTGCGCCGTCCGAGAGCGTTGCGCCGTCGAGCTTGACTGAGCCGGCGGTGGGCGATACCAGGCCGGCGAGAATTCTTAACAGCGTTGTCTTCCCCGCGCCGTTCGGTCCGAGGATGGCGACGAACTCGCCTGGCTTCAGAGCGAAATTGAGATCTTTCAGCGCCCACAATAAGCCGTAAGCCTTGGCGAGGTTCTCGACGATTATGTGCAAGGTTTTGAGCTCAATGCGAAAAAAGTGACGGCGCTCGGAACAACGAGTTGATCGACTATAGTGAGTGAAAGTGGCGGATTCAAGTGGAGATTGGTTTTGGGTTTGTTGCGTCGGTTGATTGACAATCTTAACCGAACTCCCTTATTTGGTAGATGCCACTCTGAGTCAACGCTGAGGAGGAATCGATGAATCCCATCGTCACGGTCACTGGGTTCTGGGATGCGTTTGTCACGAAGATCGCCGTTTTTCTTCCCAATCTGCTTTTTGCCATCGCGATCATATTACTCGGCTGGGTGATCTGTAACGTGATCAAACGCATCGTGGTGCGCTTGTTGAAGCTTTGCCAGTTCGACGGCTTGGCCGAACGCGTTGGGATCAAACACATCCTCGAGCGCGGCGGCATCAAGCAGTCGCCTTCGGATATCATCGGGCTACTGGCCTTCTGGTTTCTCTTTCTGATCGCCATCGTGACCACGCTCGAGACATTAAACCTGAGCGGCGCCACGGACACGTTGCACACGATCTATCTCTACATTCCGAAGATCGTGGCCGCGTTGGTGACGCTCATCTTGGGACTTTATTTCGCAAATTTCTTGGAAACGGTGACGCGGACTTCCTGCGCCAACGCCGGATTGGAACAGGCGGGAGCGATCGGCCGCGCCGCCTACATAGGGACGACGATTTTCGTTGTCGCGGGGATCTTTGAGATCCTGGATATTGCGTCGGAGATTGTCATTTGGGCGTTTATTTTGGTCTTCGGTGCGATCTGTTTGGCGTTGGCATTGGCCTTCGGCCTGGGCGGGCGAGAAGTCGCCGGACGGTTCCTTGAAAAATGGTTAGAGCAGAAGAAAAACGAGTAGTTAGCACCTTGACTCGCTCCAGGTAATCAGTTAGTTTCGGACAGTTTCAAATACATTTTTACGCGAATAGCCTAAGGACTAGCGGAAATGGTCACGGCCCTTAGGCTATTTTTGCACGTGAGGAGGCTATGGCAGAGTATAAGGTCGTAAAAGTCCCGAAGGACGGCGCCAAGATAACTATGGGAGCCAACAAACAGCTGCAGGTTCCCGACAATCCGATCATTCCATTTATCGAAGGCGACGGCACTGGACGGGATATCTGGCGCGCGTCCGTGCGCGTTTTCGACGCGGCGGTGCAAAAGGCTTACAAGGGCAAAAAGAAAATTCACTGGATGGAAGTTTATGCCGGTGAGAAGTCCTTCAAGCAATATAATAGTTGGTTGCATGAAGAGACGGTGCCGGCATTTGCGGAATTTCTCGTCGGCATCAAAGGTCCGCTGACCACGCCCATCGGTGGCGGTATGACTTCGCTCAATGTCGGGCTTCGTAAATTGCTCGATCTCTACGTCTGCCAGCGTCCCGTGCGCTATTTCAACGGCGTGCCTTCGCCGGTCAAGCATCCAGAGTCCGTCGATATGGTTGTCTTCCGCGAAAACACGGAGGATATCTACACAGGTATCGAATTTCCTAACGGCACCGAAGCCAACGCCAAATTCAAGTCGCTCCTCAAAGAAACTTTTCCCAAGGAATTTGCCAAGATTCGCTTCCCAAACACGGCTGCCATCGGGCTAAAGCCGGTCTCCGTCGAAGGTACCGAACGACTGTTGCGCGCGGCAATTCAGTGGGCGCTGGCGAACAAGCGCAAGAATATTAACTTCGTCCACAAGGGCAACATCATGAAGTACACCGAAGGTGCCTTTGCGGAATGGGGTTACGCCTTGGCGAAGCGCGAATTTCGCAATGACGTCGTGACCGAGCGCGAGTCGTGGATCCTCGGCAACAAGGAGGCGAAAGCGAATATTTCCGTCGAAGACAATGCCAAGGCAATTGACCCCGGCTTCGATATGATGTCGCCGGCGCAGCAGAACGATATTAAGAAAGAAGTCGAAGAGGCGCTGAAACTCTGGCCGACCCACGGCGAAGGCAAGTGGAAGAAAAAGCTCATGCTGAAAGATTCGATCGCCGACGTCACCTTGCAGTTCGTGCTCATCAGGCCGAAGGATTACGATGTCATCGCGACCATGAACCTGAACGGCGATTACCTGTCCGATGCGCTCGCCGCGCAGGTCGGCGGCATCGGCATCGCGCCCGGGGCCAATATTAATTATGACAGTGGCCACGCGGTTTTCGAGGCAACGCATGGAACGGCGCCGAAATACGCCGACCTCGACAAGGTCAATCCCGGTTCGGTGATTTTGTCCGGCGAGATGATGCTGCGCTATATGAACTGGTCGGAGGCTGCGGATCTCATCATCAAAGGCATCGAGGGTGCCGTCAACGCCAAGACCGTGACTTATGATTTCGAGAGGCTCATGCCCGGCGCCAAGTTAGTGAGCTGTTCCGGATTCGGCGATGCGATAATCGCGAACATGTGAAAAAGGGTCGAAATGTCGAGTGCTGAGGAAATCCGTTGTAGTTTGATTGAAATAGCTTTGGGGGAGTTATGGCTAGGAAGAAGATAGCGTTGATCGGCGCGGGCAATATCGGGGGCTCGATGGCTCACCTTTGTCTGCTCAAGGGTTTGGGTGATGTGGTCATGTTCGACGTGATCGAAGGGTTGCCCCAAGGGAAAGCGCTCGACCTGTCCCACGCTGGGCCTGTGGAAGGCTTCGACGGCAACGTCATTGGCACCAACAAGTATGACGATATCGCCGGCGCCGATGTGTGTATTGTGACTGCGGGAATCGCGCGCAAACCCGGTATGAGCCGCGATGACTTGCTGGGGACCAACGCCAAGATCCTGACCTCAGTTGCGGACGGCATCAAAAAACATGCGCCGGATTCTTTCGTCATCGTCATTACTAATCCCTTGGATGCGATGGTGACGCTGATGCAGCGCGCTCTGGGTTTTCCGAAAAACCGTGTGGTCGGTCAATCGGGAATTCTAGATTCTTCGCGTTACCGTTCGTTCATTGCAAAAGAACTGAACGTTTCCGTGAAGAGCGTGCAGGCGATGGTTTTAGGCGGGCACGGCGATGATATGGTGCCGGTTCGCAGTTCCTGCATTATCGGCGGCGTGCCGGTGGAGAAACTGATCCCGTCCAAACGTCTCGATGAAATCGAAGCGCGCGTGCGCAACGCCGGCGGCGAAGTCGTCGCGCTGTTAAAAACCGGGTCGGCTTATTTTTCTCCGGCCTCGGCGGCGATTCAAATGACTGAAGCTTTTCTCTTCGACAAGAAGGAAATTCTCCCTTGCGCGGCGCTGTTGGAAGGCGAATATGGAGTCAGCGGGTATTATTTCTGCGTCCCGGTTATTATCGGAGCGGGCGGTGTTGAGAAAGTCATCGACATCAATCTAAATGCCGCCGACAAGAAGGCCTTCGACGAGTCCCTCAGTCATGTCAAAGAGATCGTGCAAGCGACGAACCGCGTGTTGGGCGTTGCCTAGCTCACTTGGGATCCAAAGACATTGAGACCCTGAGGCTAATCGTCTAGTCTTAGGGTCTCGCTTTATCACGGCGTGAAGCGGTGAATATTCACGAATTTCAAGCCAAAGAAATCCTTAAACGTTTCGGTGTCGCTGTGCCGCGCGGTATCGTTGCTTCGACGCCGGAGGAGGCAAAAGCGGCCGCAATCGAGTTGGGTGGCGGCGTGTGCGTCGTAAAAGCGCAAATCCATGCCGGCGGCCGGGGCAAAGGCGGCGGCGTAAAAGTAGTCAAGAATGCCGAGGAAGCGGCGGCGAAGGCGCGCGACATGCTCGGCAAAAATTTAGTCACACACCAGACTGGGCCCGAAGGCCGACAAGTCCGACGCGTGCTCGTCGAGCAGGGGCTAAACATCCAGCGCGAGATCTATCTCGCCATGGTTTTAGACCGCGCCCAGTCTCGCGTGAGCGTCATTTGCTCATCCGAAGGCGGCGTCGAGATCGAAGAAGTCGCCGCTAAACATCCTGAGAAAATTCTCAAAGAGACCATCGACCCAGTGATCGGATTGGCGCCATTCCAATGCCGGCGCTTGGCCTACGCGCTCGAGATGCCCTCGGACGTGACCAACAAGATGGTCGCGGTCATGCAAGGGCTCTATCGCGCTTTTGATGAATGCGACGCTTCCTTGGCGGAAATCAACCCATTGATCGTCACTAAAGAAGGCCAGGTCATGGCGCTCGACGGCAAGATGAATTTCGATAGCAATGCTTTTTTTCGCCAGAAAGACATTCTCGCACTGCGCGATCTCTACGAAGAGGATCCGCGGGAAGTCGAAGCGAGCAAGTACGATCTTTCCTATATTTCCCTGGACGGTAATATTGCCTGCATGGTCAACGGCGCCGGCTTGGCGATGGCGACCATGGATATCATTAAACTTTACGGCGGCGAGCCGGCCAATTTTCTCGATGTCGGCGGCGGCGCCGACAAAGAGAAAGTCGCGCAGGCCTTCCGAATACTCTTGGCCGATGCGCGGGTCCGCGGCGTGCTCATCAACATTTTCGGCGGCATCATGCGTTGCGATGTTTTAGCTCAGGGCGTCGTCGAGGCAGCGCGGGAGTTGAATGTTAATGTGCCGCTGGTCGTGCGGATGCAAGGGACTAACGTCGAGATCGGCAGAAAAATTCTCGCCGACTCCGGTTTAGCGATTATTTCAGCGGAAACTATGGCCGAGGCGGCGGAGAAGATCGTGAATGCGGTGAATAAAACATAGCCGAGGGTCGAGAATGGAAGATCGAGGATCGCGATCTTCGATCCTCCATCTGCCATCTTCGGTTTTGACCTATGTCAATTCTAATTAACAAAAACACGCGAGTCCTGACCCAAGGCATCACCGGTGCCACCGGACAATTCCACACGAAGGCATGCAAGGACTACGGCACGCAAATGGTTGCCGGCGTGACGCCTGGGAAGGGCGGCACCGCCTTCGAAGGGATACCGATCTTCGACACCGTCGACCGTGCAGTGCGGGAGACCGGCGCCAACGCGAGCGTGATTTACGTGCCGCCGGCGTTTGCCGCTGACGCGATTCTGGAATCGGCCGACGCCGGCATCCCGTTGATCATCTGTATTACGGAAGGCGTGCCGGTGCGCGATATGATCAAAGTGAAACGCTATCTTGTCGGACGAAGCTCCCAGCTGCTCGGTCCGAACTGTCCGGGCACCATCACTCCCGGCGAGTGCAAGATCGGCATCATGCCGGGGCACATTCACAGGCCTGGAACCATTGGGGTCGTCTCGCGCAGCGGTACCTTGACTTATGAGGCGGTGGACCAGCTGACTCGGTTGGGCATGGGGCAATCGACTTGCGTCGGTATCGGCGGCGATCCGGTGCATGGATTTGAGTTCGTCGATGTGCTTGCTATGTTCAGTAGCGATTCCGGAACCGAGGCGGTCATCATGATCGGCGAGATCGGTGGCAGCGCCGAAGAGGAAGCCGCCGCATGGATTAAAGCGAATATGAAAAAGCCCGTGGTCGGTTTCATCGCCGGCCAGACTGCGCCGACGGGCAAGAGAATGGGTCACGCGGGAGCGATCATTTCGGGTGGCAAAGGTACGGCCAAGGAAAAAATCACGGCGATGACAGCGGCCGGAATTCACATGGCTTCGTCGCCGGCGACCATCGGCCGCTCGATGCAGGAGGCGCTAGGAAAGTAATGAGCGTGGAACGAACTTTATCGATCGTCAAGCCCGACGCCGTGCGGCGAAATCTTATCGGTGAAATCCTTCGTCGATTCGAATCCACCGGATTGAGAATCGCGGCCGGCAAGCTGCTTCGGCTAACCCCAGAGCGAGCACAGGCGTTCTACGCAGTGCACAAGGAGCGCCCGTTTTTCGCCAGCCTGTGCGTCTACATGTCTTCGGGCCCGATCTTCGTGTCGGTGCTCGAAGGTGAAAATGCCATCTTGAAAAACCGCGAGATCATGGGCGCCACCGACCCGGTCAAGGCGGCGCCGGGAACGATCCGTAAAGATTGGGGCAACGATGTGGAACAAAATGCGGTCCATGGTTCTGACGGCTCTGAGACCGCGATCGATGAAATTGCTTTCTTTTTCAGACCCGACGAACTTTTTTAATCCCGCGCGCCGTTCGGCTCTTGGGTGATTTATTTGATGGCAAGGGCAGGCCCCCGTGCCGCCCTGTTCGGGCGACCACAGAGGGTGCCCCTACAATGTTTTGCGAAATTGAACCACCAACGGCTCAACCAACCGCGATCTGGAAGTGAAACCCAATATTAAAGATCTGAGCTTCAAAGAGCTCACTGCGTTTTTGACGGAACGAAAGCATCCGCTGTACCGCGCCAAGCAGATCCGGCTGTGGCTGTTTCAGAAACGGGTCACGTCGTTCGCGGAGATGACGAATTTATCGCGCGAGCTGCGCGAGGAGTTGGCAGAACGTTTTTCCATCGGCCGGCTTCGGATTGTGCGCCGGGTCCAGTCGCGGGATGGCACGGTCAAGTTCTTGTTTGGCCTCGCGGATGGCGCGAGCGTCGAAAGCGTGTTGATTCCGGAAGCGCACCGGTTGACGATCTGCATCTCGACGCAAGTCGGCTGTGGCTTCGGCTGCGCCTTTTGCGCGACTGCGCTGTTGGGTCTCAAACGAAATTTGACCGCGAGCGAGATCGTCGATCAAATCCTCGAGGCAAGCCGAACTATGAGCCAAGAACGGCGCATCACGCATGTCGTTCTCATGGGAATGGGCGAGCCGTTGGCAAATTATGCTCAGACCGCCGGCGCGCTGGAAGTCATTACTGACGCGGAATGCGGCATCGGTATTTCACCACGAAGGGTGACGCTTTCGACGGTCGGCTTAGTCCCGCAGATTGAAAAGTTGATGGCGGAGACCCGGGTCAATCTCGCCATTTCCCTGCACGCATCGAACGACCGGGTGCGCGGTGAGTTGATGCCGGTCAATCGCAAATATTCGCTCGAGCAATTGCTCGATTGTTGCCGCTCGCTGCCGTTACCACGACGCAAACGTATCACCTTCGAGTATGTTCTCTTGGGCGGTGTCAACGATTCGCAGCAGGATGCGCACGAGCTCGTCAAACGGCTCAGAGGCATTCCCAGCAAAGTGAACGTCATCCCGTTTAATCCCCATCCCGGCAGCAGGTACGTGCGACCGACCGACGAACGAATCACCAGCTTTCAAAACGTCTTGCACGACGCCGGCGTTCAGGTCAATGTGCGCCGTCCCAGGGGAGATGATATTCAAGCCGCTTGCGGCCAATTACAAGGCGAGGAGTTCGTCCACACTCGGCGTGAACGAAGGTTGAGCGCCGAAGGGATGTCGAATTGATATGGGCGCAGGGATGATCGGTGTCATCGGCGGGAGCGGCCTTTATCAGATGCCCGGCCTCGAAGGAGTGCGGGCGGTTGAGGTCAAAACCCCTTTCGGCAAACCGTCGGACAAACTGATTCGCGGCCGGCTCGGAAAGATCGAGCTAGTATTCCTGCCGCGTCACGGCCAAGGCCATCGTTGGTTGCCCACCGAGGTGAATTTTCGCGCAAACACTTTCGCGATGAAAAAACTCGGCGTAGAGCGAATCATCTCGGTGAGCGCAGTCGGTAGCCTGCGGCAAGAAATTGCCCCCGGACATGTCGTGATCCCGGATCAATTCATCGATCGCACGACGCAAAGACCGAGCACGTTTTTCGGCCGGGGGCTGGTGGCACACGTGAGCTTGGCCGATCCTTTTTGTAAAGATCTTTCGGCGATTCTTGCCGCTGCGGCTAATTCCGAGGGAGCGCAAGTTCATGCCGGTGGAACTTATCTTTGTATGGAAGGACCGCAGTTCTCGACGCGAGCGGAGTCGCATCTTTACCGTAATTGGGGCGCCCACGTTATCGGCATGACCAATCTTCAGGAAGCCAAGCTGGCGCGCGAGGCTGAAATCTGCTTTGGCACTCTCGCACTGGCCACCGACTACGACTGCTGGAACCAGGCGGCCGGCGACGTTGAGATTGACCATGTGTTGGCTGTGCTCAAGCAAAACGTCGACCTGGCGCAGCGCACGATCCGGCGCGCCGTGACGGAATTGTCGCCCGCGCGTTGCTGCGCCTGTGCCTCGGCATTAAAGGATGCTATCATCACCGAGCGCGCGCGGATTCCGAAGAAGCTCTGCGCGGAATTACGGCCCATCATCGGAAAATATTTATGAGCGTATTGGTTGTCGGTACTGTCGCCTTCGATTCGATTGAAACGCCATTCGGCTCGGCGGAGCGCATCCTGGGCGGATCGGCGTCTTACTTTGCTCTCGGCGCAAGTTTTTTCGCTCCGGTCCGCATCGTTGGCGTCATCGGTGAAGATTTTCCTCAGGACTATTTGGATCTCTTCACCCAGCGAAAGATCGACATTGACGGCGTTGAGCGCGAAAAGGGCGATACGTTTCATTGGCGCGGCCGCTATCATGAGGACATTAATCTGCGCGATACGGTTGAGCTGCACTTGAACGTTCTCGCCGGCTTCGAGCCAAAACTACCCGAGCGGTACCGCGACGCTGAGTACGTCTTTCTCGGCAACATTGATCCGGTGATGCAACTGGAAGTGCTCGACCAGCTTCGCAGCATGAAGCTGGTCGCATGCGACACCATGGACCACTGGATCCGCGAGAGCAACGAAGAGCTAAAAAAAGTGCTCAAGCGGATCGAAGTACTGGTGATTAACGATTCGGAAGCGCGCTTATTGAGCGGTTA
>DASXSW010000037.1:0-21780 GCA_036505755.1 Binatia bacterium
CTCCTAAAAGAGACTGTTATTGTCTTTGACCCTGAGAACCTGACTGCAAATGGGCTAGAACATGGGCTAACTGAATACTAGGACCACGCTCTGGTCGGATTGTCATTTAGAGGCTGCTTCGCAAGGAGAGAGACTGACAAAGGCCTTCAAATTTTTGCATTCCCCAGAAGGCCCTATACTGAAGAAGATGATTCACCCTACGTGTTATCCGCGGTGATGTCAATCCCGTTACGAACCGGCCTCCCTTTCACGTCGCCGGTGTTCGAAATGCCGATTCCCGCCGCGCTCATCTTGTCGTTTCTCGCCAGCCGCTGGATTTATCCACAAGCGCCACGTCTTTTATGGGCCATACTCGGCGCCCTTGCTCTTATTCCAAGTGTTATCATCCTACGCCGCCTGATCAGATCCGATCTCTATCCCATACTGTATGCGCTAATCGCGTTCTTTTTTCTCGATCAACTGCGTTCAGTGACCGCCGCGGTGCAGTTTTTGCCGCGTTTTTTATTATTGGCCGAAATGCTCGGCGCCATGATATTTTCTCTCTGGCTTGTCCGCTCTGGGAGGCGCCCGCCCCATTCAACTTCAGACCAGGCGCGCTCCCGCAAAATGATCAAGATCGGCGGTTATGTGGCGCTGATGACCGCCTCGGCGGCCCTCATAGCGAATCTCTTTGGATATGTCGCTTTGGCCAATCTGCTTGGCAACGGCCTCCTTGATAGCAGCTACGTTGCGCTGATTCTCTATGCTCTCCTCGAGGTGTTGGACGGGTTGGCCCTGATCGTTCTAAGCTTGCGGCCGTTCGCAGCGCTCGGCATTGTCAGTAGATATCGCTCTCTGCTGCATCACCGCGTCCGCCGAGGGTTGCAGGCGCTCGGAGTTCTTTTGTGGGCTCTCGCCGTGCTGCAGCAGCTTCTGTTGCGCGACCGAGTATTCGCCGCTGCCCGTCAGTTCCTGGCCGCAGAGCTCAGCATCGGGTCTATTCAGACTTCGCTGGGAGATGTGCTGGCTTTCGTGATCACCGTCTGGGCCGCATTTGTCGTTTCCCGATTCGTTCGTTTCCTGCTGGACGAAGAAATCTATCCGCGCGTTCATCTTAAGCGGGGACTGTCGTACGCGATCACAAACATGCTGCATTATCTAATCTTAGTCGTCGGATTCTTACTCGGAATAGCCGCCTTGGGTTTCGACATGACCCGAGTCACGATTCTCGCCGGCGCCTTCAGCGTCGGCGTCGGTTTCGGCTTACAGAACATCTTCAACAATTTCGTCTCGGGACTGATTTTATTGTTCGAGCGACCGATCAATATCGGCGACGTGGTTCAGATCGAGGATGCCTCCGGCGTGGTGGAACGAATCGGCATTCGTGCCAGCATCATTCGCACAACAAACGGTTCCGAAATCATTATGCCCAACGGAAAACTAATTTCCGAACGTCTGATCAATTGGACGCTTTCGAGCCGGCAACACGGCATCGAACTCCCTATCGCAGTCGCCCAGGGAACCGATCCTGGACGCGCGATCGCACTTTTAGAGCAGACGGCAGCCCGCCATCCTCTCGTTACGGGTGATCCTCCGCCGCAGGCACTGGTCGTCAAGCTCGGCGCCGATTCAATCGGCCTTGAGTTACGGGCCTGGACGGACCATGACGGTGGATGCAGATCCGCAGCGAGCTAGCGATTGCAATCAGCTCCGCATTGGCGGCGGAAAAAATCGAGATTCGCTGATGAGAAATTAAATCCCGCAAAATGCTAAAGTGAAAAGGGCTCCGGCATCGCGAAAGACGTCCGGGCATCGCGTCTCTACCACGACAACATCTTCAATTGTTCCACGCGGTACCCTTTACGCCCTCGTCATTCCGGCAGAAGCCAGAATCCAGGCGGTTCTTGACCTACTGAAAACAAACCTCGATGCCGGCGTTCGCCGGCATGACGAACTTTCGCATCGTCTGAAGGCCAGAGATTTGGACGATCCCCCGACAGAGACATTAACGGCTCACCACCTGGGCAAGATTTTACAACCGCAGATCTAGCTTGGGGATAACCAGAAGCTTCTCGACGAAACGATCGTCGCCAAACTTACTCGCGTACAAGCCGAGAAGACCGAGAGGCGAAAACAGCCAGGTCAAAAGCCAAGCATACCAGCACGTTTCGTACCCGATCAATCCGGATAAAAACGGCAGCGCGGCTATCTCAAGGCAAACGCCGCTGCTGAACACCAAGAGACTTCTTTTCCACCTACTGGTCTGCTGCCGCACGGTCTCCGAATCGCGCAGGCACAGAAGAAATCCTTGTATCAAACCAAGTTCACGACGTTTCATCTCGCGTCGCCCTCTCACTGATAAAATTGCGTCGCTACGGAATGTTATTGACGGGCCGGATGCAAGGAAAAACTAAATCGATCACGGACACAACAGCATTCTGTGCTACGAGTCCACATATGTTAAAGCCGGTCGCGTCGGAATGCAAATTAATCTGGTCTAATGGTGGATGATGCACGGCCGGGGTACCGCGAAAGCCCGGGGAGCTATTTTTGATAGCAGCGCTGCACTTCGAGCTCCCGACCGAAGCTCACGGTTTGAAACTTGTCCCAGAACGTGTTGGCCGCCGATAAAGAGCCTTTGAGCAAAGAGGAAAAGATGTGGATCCCAGTGCCGCGTTTGTCGATTGACAGATAAACCGGCCGCGCGGTAGAAGCGAGAATCATACCATCTGACGTTCCCCGCTGAGGAGATATTGAGCCATGCCAACCATTGATTCCGATGCTCATGTGGTGGAGACGCAACATACTTGGGATTTCATGGAAGCGTCTGAGCAAAAATATCGCCCGCTCATCGTGCGCCCGCGCGGTGAAGGCGGTGCCGAGTATTGGTTTATCGATGGGAAAATTCGCGGCCTGGTTCGAATCGTCATGACAGCGAAAGAGATGGATGAAGTCGCTGGCCGGACCGGGCGCGTGATGATGACGCCGCGGGAGACCCGCGAAATGGAAAACGTGCCGGCGCGGCTGTGCCACATGGACCAGTTGGGAATCGATGTTCAGGTGCTCTACCCGACAATGTTCATCGAGCAGATCACCGAAAAGCCTGATTGGGAGATCGCCATTTGCAAGGGCTATAATCGCTGGCTTGCCGACATTTACCGGCAAGGCCAGGGTCGGCTCAGGTGGATCTGCGTTTTGCCTTTGCTCGATATGAGCGCGTCTTTAGAGGAACTCAAATTTTGCAAACGGCACGGTGCGTGCGGTGTTTTCATGCGCGGTATCGAAGGGCATCGTCTGATCACCGATCCTTACTTCTATGCACTTTACGAAGAAATGAGCCGGCTCGACGTGGCGGCGGGAGTGCACGTCGGCAACGGCAACCCGCAAAACCTCGATTTGGTGGCGCAGTACAACGGCGGCGGCAGCTTCTGGAAGTTTCGCATCCCGGTGATCGGCGCATGTCATTCGGTAATGATGAGCGAAGTGCCGATGCTGTTTCCCAACCTCCGCTTTCACTGGGCCGAAGCGGCAGCGCAATGGATCCCGTACGTGGTGAAGGACTTGCAGCGCCGTTGGGCCAGCCAGCGAAAGGATTTGCCGGAAAATCCGCTGAAAACTTTCCGGCAATTCGTCTCATGCCAGACCGACGATGACGTAGATTACGTTCTAAAATACGCCGGCGAAGATAACATCACGATCGGCACGGACTATGGTCACAATGATCAATCTACTGAAGTCGAAGCGCTGCGCAATCTTCGCAGCATGGGAACGATTACCGACAGCCAGTACGAAAAAATTACGTATCACAATCCGAAGACGCTGTTCGCGCTGTAGCGCAAGCAGTGGGGATGTTTACTGCTTTGTCGGCTCTCGTGAGTCAAGCGATATCGCCACTGAAGACCTGCTTGCATTGGATATCTCACCGCAGAGGACGACTGAGTGAAAATAGACGAAACACGCGAGGGATCCGAGGCTTTCTCGGCTCTGACTCGAACTTGGTACGAACAGAATACTTAAAAGATTGAATGACGGAAGCGTTCGGAGGGATTACGTAACGGTTTTTCGAGGAGCTAACGCGCGAGGGGGCATGGGATCGGTCGATCGACAGTGGAGTGGCCTATGATCACGGGAAAGGAAAAAAGCTCCCGCAAGTGCTTGAAAGCGGAGTGCCAAAATCGCATGCGACAGCGGATGTTCGCCGATCAGTCGACTTTCAGCGGATCTTTTTCCGACCCGTTCGTCGCGGCAGACAGCGCGGGCTTCCGGGCGTCGAAAATCGGCTTGCGGCGTTGCTCGTGCTCGCGCGCTTTAATTGCATTGAGCCGTTCGCGAAACCAGGTTTTTTCCGGCCAGCTCCAGTTGCCTTCGACGTCGGAGTACTTGTGAGTGCCTTTGATAGCCATAGTAATAACGAGTTCCAGCAAGTCGCGTACCAAGCACAAATGGTAAGAATTTCGTCACGCAGTGGCCCGCGGATCGCTTCTTCGCAACAAAAATCGTCGATGCGGCCATAAATTGCCCGCTCGTGGGGGTGGTAGTTCGCCGAAAAGGCTTAGGTTGTAGGATTCGTCGACCGTGTGCGTCGCAGTAGAAAAGGAGGTCAATCATGAAACAGCGGATCGGTAATTTTGTCCGCGGCTCGGCGCTAATTGCCGGGGGAATATTTCTGTTGGCCTCGAATATTGCCTCGCTCAACGCGCAAACGGTGCCGCCGACGGCGATCAGAGGCACCGTCGGGTTACTCAAAGACCGAGACTTGATCGTTGCCACTGCGGCCGGCGACGTGAGAGTCATCGTGACCGATAAAACCATTGTCCGCGGCGAGGTATCGATAAAATTCTCAGAGATCACCAACGGCATGTATCTCGGCACGACGGCGACGAAGCAGGCGGACGGAAACTTTTTGGCGTCCGAAGTCCATGTCTTCTCGGAAGATCAGCGCGGCACCGGAGAGGGGCATCGCCCCCTCGCTTCCGCGCCTGAAAGCGGCGCGACTATGACTAACGCCAACGTGGAACAGGTGGAGGATGTGACCCTAAAAGATGTCAAAGGCCGACTGATGACCCTCAAGCACAAGGACGGAGAAGTAAAAGTTCTGGTACCGCCGGACATTCCGGTGGTGAAGCGGGTCATGGGTGACCGAAGTCTGCTCAAAGCGGGCGCCGAAGTGTCTCTCCAAGCGAGCCAAAGTGCCGACGGAACGCTCTCGGCAACGCAGATCACCGTGCGGGCAGCTGGAAATAAATAGTGAATGGGCCGAGCGCTAAGCTTGGTGCGCTTGGGAAATTAACCGTCAGGTTTCATCCAAAGTCATGCCAATTCAGGACAACTTTGTCGGCGTATAGCTTGTCGATGTCGAGGTCAAAGGACATGCCGCGGCTCTTAAGATAATCGGCGATCGGTCTAAGTGGCATGCCCACGGCGGCCAGGTAGTCGCCGCGGATCGAAGCGATCAGCTTACGACCCTGGCCTTGAATCGAATAGGCTCCCGCCTTATCGAGCGATTCACTAAGGGAAAGATACCGGTTAATTTCCTCTTCCGTGTACGCGCGCATCTTGACGAACACCGTTTCGACGATTTGAAGACCGGGGCCGCCAACGCTGTCCAGGATCACCACGCTGGTGAAGATCCTGTGGATCTTGCCAGCGAGCAAGCGCAGGATTCGTCGCGCATCATCGATATCACCCGGTTTACCAATTTTCTCGCCGTCAAGGGAAATCATCGTGTCGCTGCCAATGACAATCGACTCGGGATGTTTCTTGGCGACCGACCGAGCTTTGCCGGCGGCGAAGTCGAGGACCTCGTCTTTCATCGACACATGCTCCGACACCATCTCTTCGAATTCCGGATCGATCACTTCAAATGGTAAGCCGAGCAACCCCAAAATCTCACGCCGGCGCGGCGAGGTCGAGGCGAGAACCAGCTTCATGGAGGAAACACCGCGCTCTAGGTCGGGCTGGCTGAAGTCGCCCCTGCTGCCGGTTTTTGATCGTGAAGGGTGGTCTGATACGGATGCAAGTCATCATCGATCAGCGCGGCATAGTGCATCAAGCACTGCCGAACCTGCTCGGTGTCATTCGCGCGCGTCATCTGCGCGCGCATCTCGGCGGCGCCGCGGAAATTGCGGCAGTACCAGGTCAGGTGTTTGCGCATGGCCATGAACCTCGACTTGCTACAAGCATTTTCGAAATGCTCGCTATGTTCTATGATCACGTTAAATCTTTCGGCCAAACTCACCGGCGTCGAATCGATCACGAACGCGCTATTTGTGCAAAGCGCGTGCTTTACCGCGTGTTTGTCGCGGAAAAGCCACGGGTCGCCTTGCGCGCCGCGGCCGATCAGCACGCCATCGACCCGAGTTTCTCGAACACGGTAATAGGCCGCGCGCAAATCGTGCAGGTCGCCGTTGCCAAGAATGAGTGTACCCGACCCCGTCGCAAGCTCCACGGCGCGTGCGATGGCGTCCCAATCCGCCTCGCCTTTGTACCCTTGCTCGAGGGTTCGACCGTGAAGCGAGATCGCTGCCAAACATTCTTCGAGCAGCATGGGCAGCCATTGATCGATGACGTTGCGGTCGTAGCCTAAACGGGTTTTGACAGATACTGGAATCATCTGTCTTTGCCACGGCGTCCCATGACCGGTGCGGTGCCGATTGGCAAGTTTTACTTGCTCGATGACGTCGTCGCCAAGGTCAACATCCCTGAGCGTTTGACCGTCATACCAATCTCGAACGCCACGCTTGACGGCGCGAATAATTTCGCGTGCCAATTTGGGATTACGGATGAGCGCGGCGCCGCAGCCGCTGGCGGCGACTTTCTTCGCGGGACAACCCATATTGATGTCGATGCCGTCGAATCCTAACTCGCAGACGACATGAGCAACCCGGTAAAACAGCTCCGGAGTCTTGCCGTAGATCTGTGCGATCACCGGACGCTCGATTTCGCCATAGGTGAAATCTTTCAGCAACGTGTGCGGCGAATAAAACGCAGACTGTATGTTCACGAATTCCGTCAGTGTCACGTCCGGACTGCCATGCTTCGCGGTGATGTAGCGGAACGACGCGTCTGTGACGCCGTCCATCGGTGACAGCCCGATAACGGGTTTGGTTATTTTCTGCCAGAAATTCATGGTCGCCACGAGTGATTAGTTTGACATTGCCATGGGATGAAATCCATCGGCTCATCCACTTTAAAAGGCACGGCGATGGCATTTTTCGTTATTTCTGCCGCTCTATGATATCACCCAATTTTTTTCGTTCCTCATCGAAAATCTTTTCCTGGGACCGCTTTGCCGGCGACCGCTCCGCCTTGTCACTCTTATCGACCTGTCGAGCTGCCTGCGGGCGGGCCTTTGTTTCCTGGTTTTTGACAAAGAGATGGCGCAAGTCATACCAATAAAACCAGACGAGAAAGGCGACAAACCACACGATCAGCGGAAAGATGATGTAGAAGAGCAGCCTCCTGCCCCTGCTTCGCCGCTGCTTCTTCTTCTGCGCCATGTAAACTCGATTTTATCCCGCCGCTGCCCATCGCCAGCACGAAGAGCGCTCGGAGAAAAAAAGACTGATAGAAAAGCTGAACTGCGATAGCTTTAGTAATTCGGCTTGTGCTCGAAATAGTGCGTTGCGTTGATCACGCGCACGGTCTTGGTTTTCGAGCGCATCACCACCGACTGAGTCGTCGCGCCGCCCGGAAAGAAATGCACTCCTCGCAGATAATCGCCGTCCGTAACACCTGTGGCGGCGAACATCACGTCGCCGGCGGCAAGCTCTTCGATCTGGAATTTCTTCTTGATATCCGTAACGCCCATTTGCTTCGCGCGTTCGATTTCGTCATCGTTGCGCGGCGCCAGCCGGCCCTGGAACTCACCGCCGACACAGCGCAGAGCCGCCGCAGCCAGCACGCCTTCCGGCGCGCCGCCGATGCCGAGCAGCAGATCGATACCGGTTTCCTCCTTGGTCGTGGCAATGGCGGCTGCAACATCGCCGTCGCCGATCAGACGAATGCGCGCACCGGCCTTGCGCACTTCTTGAATGATCGCCTCATGGCGTGGCCGCGAAAGTATGATCACGGTGAGATCCTCGACCTTACACCGCTTGGCTTCAGCGAGCGCGTGGAGGTTTTCGGTTGGGCTTTTGTCCAAATCGACCACCCCTTTACCGTCGGGACCCGTGGCAATCTTAGCCATGTAAGTATCCGGGCAGTGGAGTAAGTTGCCGCCATCGGCCATGGCGATCACCGCCAGCGCGTTGGGCGCACCGGTGGCGCAAATCGTCGTGCCTTCGAGCGGATCGAGCGCGATATCGACCTTCGGTCCGCCGGAGCCAACTTTTTCGCCGATGTAAAGCATCGGCGCTTCGTCGCGTTCCCCTTCGCCGATGACTACGGTGCCATCGATGGCGAGAGCGTCAAACGCTCTGCGCATGGCGTCGACGGCGGCCTGATCCGCCGCCTTCTCATCGCCGCGTCCGGTCAATCGCGCGCAGCTCAACGCCGCCGCTTCGGTCACTCGAACAGCTTCCAGGGCTAGGTTTCGGTCCATGTCGGCCTCCCTTCGATGAGCGATTCCATCAATCGAAACGCTTTTAGAGCGACGACGCCGGTCGCTACCGCGTCCTTCTCGTTATAACCGACGACGCCGTTGTTGCGCGGCTGTTCAGCTGAATACAGGACAAACGGCACCGGGTCAGCAACGTGGGTTTTGAGCGCGATCGCGGTCGGATGGTCAGGCATCAGCAAGATCCGATAGTCTCTTCTGCCCGCCATGCCTTTCAGCACAGTGCCGACAACCTTTTCGTCAAAGTCTTCGATCGCCTGAATTTTCTTTTCGACGTCGCCCATGTGGCCGGCTTCATCCGTGGCTTCGACATGGATGAAGACCAAGTCATTTTTTTCCAGTGAACGAACGCCGTACTCGCCCTTGCCGACGTAATTGGTGTCCAGGAATCCAGTGATTCCCGGCACGTCAATGCGCTCCAGGCCGGCGTAGACCCCGAGGCCGTGAATAATATCCACGGCCGAGATGACGCCCCCTTTGATGCCGAAGCGCTCGGCGAGCGACGGTAACTTAGGCGCCCTGCCCTGCCCCCAGAGCCAGATCGCGGTCGCAGAGCGATGTCCTTGCGCTCGGCGTCTTTTGTTTATCGGATGATCGGCGAGTATCGGTTCCGCTGTCTGCATCAGCTCGAGCAATCGATCGGCGCCTTCGCCTTTGGGCAAATAGCCGGCGGTCTTCTGATCCGTGATGTCGTGCGGCGGGGTGGTTGCCATTTTTTCTTTGCCGTCGCGCCAGACCATCAAGTGGCGGTAGCTCACGCCCGGGAAGAATTCCACACCTGCGCCGCCAAGTTCGCGGTCGAGGTCGTGGATAATCTCAGCGGCTTCTTCCGTCGAGATGTGACCCGACGTGAAGTCTTCCATCGTCGTTTCACTGCCCGAACCGGCGAGCGTCACGAGATTGCAGCGAAAAGCGATGTCGTTCGGCCCCAGGGCAACGCCCATACTCGCAGCTTCCAGTGGTGAGCGGCCAGTGTGATACACGGCCGGATCGTAGCCCATGATGCTCATGTTACCGACGTCGCTGCCGGGTGGAAAACCCTTCGGGATCACATGCGCGATGCCAAACACACCGCGAGCCGCGAGCCAGTCCATGTTCGGCGTGCGCGCTGCTTCGAGAGGAGTTTTGCCGCCGAGCACGTCCAGCGGATAGTCGGCCATGCCGTCGCCTTGGAGAATGATGAATTTCATGAATGTTCCTTTAATAGCGAAAATTCCCGGCGATTGAGACCGATGGCTAAATACGGCGGGTGGGTTTCCCGGCGGCGATTTTTCACAGCGCCTTCTCTGATCATTTCACGCCCCAGATTGGAAACCAAACGGGATCAACCAGGATATAATCTCGATTGCCGAGAGAATCCAGAGCTCGGCGCACTTGCCTCAATGTCGCTCGCTCCAAAGTGATGACGAAAGGCAAAATCGCTCGTGGATTCACTCTCAGCTTGTAACTTTGTGCCAATTGCCGCAATTCTTCCTCGCTATGCCGGAGCTGCCAGATTTCGGAGATGTTAACGCCGATGCGCCCAAAGGTCTGTCCGATATCGCCGACGATGCCGGCGCGGTCCTTGACGAGGAAGCGCAGATAAAACGAACCATGGATGTCATCTTTGGCCTCAAGTTTGAGACTCCCCGGCTTGACCAGACTCGGTGTGCCGATGGCCGCAGCGCCAGCGCGCGCCAATTCGGAAACATCGCCCAATACCGCCACCGCGGTCGGACCGCCCCCCGCTCCCGGTCCGACGAGAACATAATCGCAATCGCGCTCGCCTCGTCCGCCACTGCTTTTCTTGCCGGCAAAACAGATGGCATTCGTCGCGCCATCGATACCGGCGAGAAAATTCTCTCGCGGCAGCAAAACCGGAGAGACAAAAACCTGGACGGTTTGACCGTTACGTTTAGCCACCGCCAGTTGTTTGATCGTGCTGGAACCGGTTCTGCCGGCGTAGCGAAAATCGACTGCGTGAATATCTTCGATACCCTTGCGCCAAATCGTGCCGGGCTGGATTTGCAGACCGAAGCCGACCCGGCTGAGTAGCAGCAGTTTGGCTTCGGCGTCACTGCCGTTGACGTCGGCGGCCGGATTGGTTTCGGCGTAGCCTTTCTGCTGTGCCTCCTTGAGCGCGTCGGCGTAGGGCCTTCCGCTCCTTTCCATCTGCGACAGGATGTAATTGCAAGTACCGTTAACGATCCCAAAGATGGCTTCCGGCTCTTCTGCGGTAAAGCTCTCGCTGAGCGCGCGCATCACCGGTATACCGCCGCCGACACAGGCCTCGAAGCGCAGCTGCCTGCCGCTCGCGCGGGCCGCCGCCCAGATCTCATCACCGTAACGCGCCAGCACCGCTTTGTCCGAAGTGACGACGGATTTACCCTTTTTGAATGCGCGTAGGAAATAATCTCGGAACGCCGGCAACTGGGATGTTTTTTGAAAGCCCAGTGCTTCGACGACGATCTCGACCGCCGGGTCGTCGATGACTTCTTCGGCGCGCTCCGTGAACAGCGACGGCCGCTTGGCGAACCATTTCTTGGTTTTGGGATTGCGGGTGTAAATTTTTCGAATCTCGAGTTCGATGTCGTCGCCGACCTGTCCTTTGACATCTTGAAACACAATATCCTGGATTGCTTCGCCCACCACTCCGGAACCGAGCAAGCCAATACCAACTTTGCGCCGTTTATACACTGATGCCATAACGAGTCTTTAGAGAGATAAGAGAATTCGCGTCGAATCGGACGCTAGTCCAGTAATTTTCCCAGCGCCCGTTTGATCTTTCGCACGGCCTGCTTGGTGCGATGCTCGTTTTCGATGAGCGCGAAACGGACGTGAGCGTCACCATACTGGCCAAAGCCGATGCCTGGTGAGACGGCTACTTGGGCTTGTTGCAGTAAATATTTTGCGAACTCGACGGAGCCCAGCTTCTTCGCCGGCTCGGGAATTTCCGCCCACACGAACATAGTCCCTTTTGGTTTCGGAATTCTCCAACCGGCGCGGTCGAGACCATCAATCAAGGAATCGCGCCGTCTTTCATACATCAGGCGAATCTCTTCAACGCAATCCTGTGGGCCGTTCAGGGCTTGAATGGCCGCGATCTGGATCGGCTGGAAGATCCCGTAGTCAAGGTAGCTCTTGATGCGCGCCAGCGCATGAACAATATCTTTGTTGCCGACGCAGAAACCGACGCGCCAGCCGGGCATATTATAACTCTTTGACAGCGAAAAAAATTCAACTCCAACCTCCTTTGCGCCCGGAATCTGCAGAAAACTCGGCGCCTGATAGCCGTCAAAAGTGATATCCGCGTACGCGAGGTCGTGAACGACGATGAAGCCATGCTCCTTGGCCGCTTTGACTACCCGATCGAAGAAATCGAGCTCGACGACTTCGGTCGTGGGGTTGTGAGGAAAGCTAAGGATCAGCATCTTCGGTTTCGGCCAAGTTTGACGGATCGCTTCTTCAAGGTGACTAAAAAAAGCCTCGCTGGTGGTCAGAGGAATGCACCGTAGATCGCCCCCCGCCAAGACCACCGCATACTGATGAATCGGATAGGTCGGGCTCGGACAAAGCACCACGTCGCCGGGATCAATCGTCGCCCAAGCAAGATGAGACAAGCCCTCCTTCGCGCCGATCGTTACGATCGCTTCCGAGTCGGGATCCAGATCGACCCGATAGCGCCGCCGATACCAGTCGCAAATCGCCACACGCAGTTTGTAGATACCGCGAGAAACCGAGTAGCGGTGATTGGCGGGCTTGGCGGCGGCTTCGACGAGTTTCGCGACAACATGGGGCGGCGTGGGCAAATCGGGATTGCCCATACCGAAGTCGACGATGTCTTCACCCCTATGCCGCGCCTCCATCTTCATTCCGTCTATGATGCTGAAGACATAGGGCGGTAACCGCTTAATCCGCTGAAATTCCACGCGTTGTCCCTTATCCTTTCTTAATTAACGAAATTATAACCCATTTTTATAAGCTATGGCCAAGAGACCTGCAACTGCAACGCAGCCTGGCTCTAGGTGGAAACTCAAATTGATTCCGTGCACTAACAAATCGACTTCGGGTAACCTAGCATGCAGACTTGCGGTCATGCTCGGAAAAGATTCTTCGTTTCACTCGAAACGACACTAAGGAATTGTCATTCCGAACGACGAAGTGAGGGATCTAGTTAGCTATCCAGCACTCGCTGATGGGACGATCACACTCACCGGCTACCCCACTGCGCCCAATCGCAATCTCTTTCCCCAGCGGTGTCTGAGTATTTCCTTCATACCCGCGGATTCCCGGCTACGCAGCTCTGGATCTTTGTCCAACCAGGCTAAGGCTTCCTTTCGTGCTTCGGCGAGTATGCGAGAGTCTCGGAGCAAATTCGCCAGGCGAAAATCAACCAGGCCGCTCTGTCGAGTACCGAGGAGTTCGCCCGGCCCGCGCAGTCGTAAATCCGCCTCGGCGATCTTGAATCCGTCACGTTCCGATTCCATGACTCGGAGACGCTCGGCAGCGACCGCACTGCCCATGCCACGGTTGACCAACAAGCAGTAACCCGGCGCCGAACCGCGCCCGATGCGCCCGCGCAATTGATGCAGTTGCGACAGGCCAAAACGTTCCGCGTGTTCGACGACGATCACGGTTGCGTTGGGAATGTCGATGCCGACTTCGATCACCGTTGTGGCGACAAGCAGATTGAGCTTCCCGTCGCGAAAGGCCCGCATGATCGCGTTACGCTCTTCCGCTTTTAAACGGCCGTGCACGAGACCGATACCGAAATCTTTGAAGAGTGTCTGGCGCATTTTTTCTGCCATCTGCGTGGCGTCGCGTACTTGCTGCAGCTGCTCGGAAGGCTCGACCAGGGGAAACACGACAAACGCTTGGTGACCGCGCTTGAGCTCGTCGAGAACGATCGAATAAACCTGCCTACGCTCGCGCTCGGCAAACACTTTGGTCTTAACAGGCGTTCGTCCCGGCGGCATCTCATCGACAAACGACACTTCCATGTCGCCGTAGAGCACCATTGCCAGGCTCCGAGGAATCGGCGTCGCGCTCATCAGCAGCATGTGTGGCTGGCCGTCCGTGATCGAAGTCATGCTCGCGCCGCCGATCAAACGCTGCAGCGATAATCTTTGCATCACACCAAATCGATGTTGTTCGTCGATGACACCCAAGCCCATTCGCGGCACGCGCACGTCCTCCTGGATCAACGCGTGCGTGCCGATAACAAACTGAACATCCCCTCGCTCGATTCGCTCGAGTAATGATTTTTTCTCTTTCGTCGAAGTGGCCGCGGTGAGCAGCGCCGACGAAATCCCAAGGCGGTCCGTGAATTTTTGCAGATTGCCGTAATGTTGCTCCGCGAGAATTTCCGTCGGTGCCATCCACAGCGCTTGAAAGCCCTGCTCGATCGCTCGCAGCGATGCCAACCAAGCCACCATGGTCTTGCCAGAACCGACATCGCCTTGAACCAGGCGCTGCATCGGTTGTTCCGATGCCATGTCGTTTTCTATTTCATGCAAAACCCGCTGCTGCGCCCCCGTCAGCTTGAACGGCAGCAGTTCGCGCATGCGCGCCGACAATGCGCCGCGGCTCCCGGCAAGAGGAATTCCCGCGCTCCGGCTGCGCGCTTTGCGGCGCAAGCTCAAGCCGAGCTGTAGATAAAAGAGCTCGTCAAAGATGATCGTCCGGTGTGCCACGGAAGATGCGTCATTGAACGTGCGGACGTCCGTGTCGAGCGGCGGCTCATGTAGCTGTCCGAGCGCTTCCGCGACGCTCCTCAATCCGTGACGCGCGATGATCGTCCCCGGAAGCCGGTCGGGAATACGATCGCGATATTCGGCCAGAGCTTGCGCGGCATATTTTCGCATCAATGTTAATGGCAAACCGGCCGAATGCAGATAGACGGGCAGGATTCGCTTCAGCTGCGAGTCTTCCTCGCTGTTGATAATTTCAAAGTCCGGGTGAACCAGCTGAAGGCGCGCGCGCATACTGCGCTCCACTTTGCCGTGCGCCAAGAGCATCTGCCCCCGGATAAGCCCATTGGCTAGAAAGGGCGGTGCCCGGTACCAGAGGAGATCGATGCTGCCGGTGTCGTCCTGGAGAGTCGCTGACAAGATTTGGCCGCGGCGGCGCGGTATGTATCTACGCTGCAACGCGGCGAGCCGTCCGACAAAACTCGCCTCACGACCCAACACGGCTTGACTGATCTTGGCGATCTCGCGGCGATCTTCGTAACGGAACGGCAGATGGTAAAGCAGATCCTCGACCGTTTTGAGGCCAAGCGATGCCAATTGGCCCGCCCGTTTTGGACCAACGCCTTTGAGATATTGAATCGGCGTCGCCAAGGCGCGCAAACACTCGCGCACACTAGACGGCTTTTGATTTGAATTTTTTTCGAGCGAATCTCGACCGGCCAAATTCATTGCGCTCACTAGGGTAAAGGTGGGGCGCTGTAATCTTGCAAGGCTTTGACTTCGAACTCGTGCTGTTTAAGATATTCGATTCCCTCGGCGGCCGCTTCGGCGCCGGCGATCGTCGTAAAATAGGGCACCTGATAATCCAAGGCAAAGCGCCGGATGGAGTAGGAGTCGGCGTGCGAGCGCGCATCTTCCGGCGTGTTGATCACCATTGCCACCTCGCCGTTCTTGATCTGATCGCCGATATTGGGACTGCCCTCTTGAATCTTTTTGACGACTTCGGCGGAAACACCATGGGCGTCGCAGTAAGCCGCGGTGCCCCGCGTGGCAACGATCTCGAAGCCGATGCTGTGTAATTTCTTGGCGATCAGAGCAACGCTCGCCTTGTCTTCATCGCGCACGCTGATGAAAACTCTTCCATCTCTGGGCAAACGCATGCCGCTGCCGAGCTGCGCCTTGGCAAAGGCGATGCCGAAGGAGTTGTCGATACCCATCACTTCGCCGGTGGATTTCATCTCCGGCCCGAGCAGTGTATCGACCCCGGGAAATTTGTTGAACGGAAACACGGCTTCCTTCACGGAGATATGTTTGGGCAGGATCTCGTGGCGCAGTCCAAGCTCTTTGAGCTTTTTTCCCACCATGATGCGCGCCGCTATTTTTGCCAGCGGCACGCCGATCGCTTTGCTGACAAACGGCACCGTGCGCGAGGCCCGGGGGTTGACTTCGAGCACGTAGACGTTTTCTCTCTGCACGGCGAACTGCACGTTCATGAGCCCGCGCACATTCAATGCCTTGGCGAGGGCGATCGTGTGCCGCCGAATCTCATCTTGAATCTCCTGACCTATCGATTTCGGCGGCAGACTGCAGGCACTGTCTCCCGAATGCACCCCGGCCCGCTCGATATGCTCCATGATGCCGCCGATCACGTACTCTTCACCGTCACCGAGCGCGTCGACGTCGACCTCGATGGCGTCGTCGAGAAACTTGTCGACCAACACCGGGTGTTCGGGTGATGCCAAGACCGCGTGCATCATGTAGTTCCTTAACGCATCGCCGTCATATACGATCTGCATGGCCCGGCCGCCGAGAACGTATGACGGTCTAACCAGGACCGGATAGCCCAATCGCTCGGCGATTTTGAAAGCTTCATCGTACGAGCGCGCCATTCCGTTATCGGGTTGCTTGATCTCTAATCGCTTCAACAACTCGGCGAATCTTTCCCGGTCTTCGGCCAAGTCGATGCTGTCCGGCGAAGTTCCGACGATCGGCACTCCGGCGCGCTCCAATGGCAATGCGAGCTTGAGCGGAGTTTGCCCGCCGAATTGAACGATCACGCCGTCCGGTTTTTCGCGATCGACGATGTTCATCACCTCTTCCATGGTCAACGGTTCGAAGTAGAGCTTGTCGGAAGTATCATAGTCGGTGCTGACGGTTTCCGGGTTACAATTGACCATGATGGTCTCGCAACCTTCTTCTTTGAGCGCGAAAGCGGCATGTACGCAGCAGTAATCGAACTCGATCCCTTGTCCGATCCGGTTCGGCCCACCGCCGAGGATCATGATCTTTTTGCGCTCCGTTGGCTTGGATTCATCCTCACCCTCGTAGGTGGAGTATAAGTAAGGTGTGAAGGCTTCAAACTCCGCGCCGCAGGTATCGACAGAATTGAACACGGCCTCGACGCCTTTGTCTTTGCGCGTTGTCCTAACCTCGGCCTCACTGCTTTCGATGAGCTTGGCAATGCGCGCATCGGCGAAACCCAACTGTTTCCAGCCACGCAGGGTATTCGCGCCGAGACCGTCTAATTTGCCTTTGGACGCTGCGATTTCACCGTCAGTGGCGATGATCTCCCGTACTTTTTCGAGAAACCAAGGATCAATTGCCGAAAGCTGATAAATCTCATCGGTCGTCAGACCGAGACGATAAGCGTCGCCCAGATACCACAGGCGCTGCGCATTCGGCTGGTGGAGTTTTTCCCGGACAATTTTTAGTGATTCTTCCCGGTTGGCCTCCGACAAGTCCACCTTGGGCTCGAATCCGAAGGAGCCCGTCTCCAACGACCGCATTGCCTTTTGCAATGATTCTTTGAATGTGCGACCGATAGCCATCGCTTCGCCAACGGATTTCATCTGCGGCGTCAGCAGGTCTTTGGCTTGGGGAAATTTCTCAAATGTGAAACGCGGAATCTTTACGACCACGTAATCAATGGTCGGTTCGAAACAGGCCGGCGTTTCGCGGGTGATGTCGTTGCGGATCTCATCGAGCGTATAACCCACCGCCAGTTTCGCGGCGATCTTGGCGATCGGAAATCCGGTCGCCTTACTGGCCAGTGCCGAGCTGCGCGAAACGCGCGGGTTCATCTCGATCACCACCATGCGTCCGTCTCTGGGATTGACAGCGAATTGAATGTTCGAACCGCCGGTATCGACGCCGATCTCACGAATCACCCTAAGCGCGGCGTCGCGCATGATTTGGTATTCTTTGTCCGTCAGCGTCTGCGCCGGCGCAACCGTGATCGAGTCGCCGGTGTGCACGCCCATGGGGTCGAAGTTTTCGATCGAGCAGATGATCACCACGTTGTCCTTGTGATCGCGCATCACCTCGAGCTCGAACTCTTTCCAGCCGAGCACCGATTCTTCGATCAAGACCTCATGCACCGGCGAGATACTCATGCCCGCTTGAACGACTTCCTTGAAATCTTCGGGCCCGTAAGCGAAATTGCCGCCGCTGCCGCCGAGAGTGCGCGATGCCCGGATGATCAGCGGGAAGTTCAAACGCTTCTGAATGCGTAAGGCGTCGCGCATATTGCGCGCGTAACCGCTGCGCGGAAGATCGAGACCGGCGCGCTTCATCGCCTCTTTGAAAAGATCACGATCCTCGGCCATTTTAATCGACGCCAATTGGGCTCCGATCATCTCGACACCGTAGCGATCGAGGATGCCTTTCTCGGCCAGGTCGATGGCGAGATTGAGCGCCGTTTGCCCCCCGAGCGTCGGCAGCAGGGCTTCCGGCCGCTCTCTAGCGATGATCTTCTCTGCAATATCGGTGGTGATCGGTTCGATGTAAGTGCGGTTGGCGAATTCCGGATCGGTCATTATGGTCGCCGGATTCGAGTTGACCAGGATCACGCGGTAGCCCTCTTCCTTGAGAGCTTTCAACGCCTGTGTGCCGGAGTAGTCGAACTCGCACGCCTGACCGATGACGATCGGGCCCGAACCTATGAGTAGAATCGATTTGATGTCGGTGCGTTTGGGCATCGGATGCGCCTAACTTCGATGTTTGGCCATCGTCTCGGTAAATCTTTTGAACAGATAGTTGGCGTCGTGAGGACCCGGCGATGACTCGGGATGATACTGAACCGAAAAGATCGGCAACTCTCGATGCACCAATCCTTCGACGGTGTTGTCGTTCAAATTGACATGCGTCACCTCAACCGCGCCTTTGAGCGAGTCCGCATCGACGGCGAAACCATGGTTCTGCGCGGTGATCTCGACTTTGCGCGTCGTCAAATCCATCACCGGTTGATTGCCGCCATGATGGCCGAACTTCAGTTTGTAGGTCTTCCCGCCGAGCGCGAGCCCCATGATTTGATGGCCCAAACAAATACCGAATATCGGTCTCTTTCCGATCAATTTCTCAACGTTCTCTTTAGCATAAGGCACGGCTTCAGGATCGCCCGGACCATTGGAGAGAAAAATGCCATCAGGTTTCATCGCCAAGACGTCTTCCGCCGTAGTCGCGGCCGGAACGACCTTCACGCGACATCCCGCCTCGGCAAGGTTGCGTAGGATGTTTAACTTAATGCCGTAGTCGTAGGCCACGACAAAAAATTTTGGCGTAGCGAATTTTCCCCTTTTACCGCGTCGCGATTGGGATACCTCCGTGCTCGAGTCACGCTGTTTATAGCCCACACCGCTCTTCCACAAGCCTTGATGCCATTCATAGGCTTCGTTACAGGTAACGTTTTGCACCAGGTCTTGGCCAACCAACCCGGGCGATGCCTTTGCTTTGGCGACCATCTCGGCGCTGTCGCCACTCAAGGTGGAAATAATACCTTCTTGCGAACCGTAGTCGCGCAGGTGGCGCACCAGTGATCGTGTGTCGATCCCCTGAATTCCGACGATACCGTTTTCCTGCATGTATTCATGTAACGATTTCGCTGCGCGCCAGTTACTCGGTCGCGCGGTGTAATCCTTGACGATGAAACCCTTGACAAAAGGCTTTCGCGATTCGATGTCTTCCGGATTGACCCCGACGTTGCCGATTTCCGGATAGGTCATGGCGACCAGTTGTCCGTCATAGGACGGATCCGTGAGAATCTCTTGATAGCCGGTCATGCTGGTGTTAAAGACGACTTCGCCCACCGCCTCGCCTTCGGCGCCGAAACCACTCCCCTCGAAAGTCCGTCCGTCCGCCAGCGCTAGAATAGCTTTCATCGGTTCAATTGAGCGCGGCTCGCTCCTCATTGCGCAACAAAGTGCCGGCATCGTCGCTCGGATTGACGATCGAATATATCACCGCCTGATCTCGTTCACCTTCTTTCTCGATCTCGCGAAGTTTCACGCGCACCCGCTCATTTTCCGAGCTTGGGATATTTTTGCCGACGTAGTTAGGTTTGACCGGAATCTCACGATGACCGCGATCGATCAAGACCGCCAAGCGAACCGATTTCGGTCGGCCGGATCTAAAAATGATACTGAGGGCGCTTTTGACGGTTCGCCCGGTAAAAATCACGTCGTCGACGAGAATCACCTCACGGTCCTTGAGATTCAGCGGCCCGGCGTCAGGATCTGCGGGCGCTATTCGCTTCATCTCGTCCGCCGAGCCGTAAATCTCAATCTCGCCCAACTCCGGCTTGCGCTTTCGCCGCGCCTCGATCTCGCCGGCGATACGCTGCGCCAAACGGGATCCGACACTGCGCACGCCCAGTATCGTGAGCCGATCGATGTCTTGGCAATCGCGCAGGATCTGTTGACTGAGATCGGCGAGCGCGGCGTTGATTTCGGCTTCTTCCATGAGCACCCGCTGCGGTCCGGTCTTGTAGGGCTCATAGCCAAGCTCTTCAGCTTGCTTGATTGAATCGAAGCCCGCCAATTCCCCATGTCCCATCCACTCGCGAACAGTTTCCGCGAAGGCGATGTCGTAGCCGCAATAGCGCTTCGACTTGATGTGGCCGACCAATTCAATCTTGAAGCGATGGTCGCAATAGGCGCAGCGCATGATCAAAGCGCCAATCTCGTCGGCGAAGTACATCTCCAATCCGCGCTGTGTCGAGATCGGTTCCTTCAGCGTCACGCAATTGAGATTGCGGCATTTAGGTCCGGAAGATAATGGAACGTGATACGATCCCGTCCCCTTCATTGCGTTGAGCCGCGTAACCATGCGCTGGTCGAACAAAAACTTAAGCAAGGCCATCCGCACCGGCACACCATACGCCGCCTGTTTGAAATAAATGCCGCGTCGGTCGTTGTCGACTTCCGGCGACAGCTCATCGACCCGGGGCAAGGGATGCATGACCACGGTGTCTTGAAAACGCTTCTCCTTCAAAAAGTCCGGCCCGATGGTCGGGTAACTATTGCCGGCGGCGGCGTCCTTGATGCGTTCCTTCTGCTTGCGTGTCATGTAGAACGCATCATAGCGCAGCCCGGTGGCCATCGTGTTCAAGCGCGCTTGAATGACCTTGTCGACTTGGGTGAACAGCGCCAACTGGTGCGGTTGCTTAGGCGTAAGATAGAGCGCGTCGGTTTCAGTCACCACCGCGTTTAAATCGTCGGAAGCCACCGGACCCATGGCATAATCGTACTCCCGCTCCAAACGATCGATCACGTACTGAGGCAGTTCCATTCCCGGGGCGGCGAGCGTGACGACGTTGGCGCCGAAGCGCGCCAAAGCGTAAACCAACGAATGGATCGTCCTGCCATTTTTCAGATCGCCACAGACAACCACCGTGAGACCCTTGAGCTCACCTTTTTCTTTGCGCAAGGTGTAGAGATCACATAGGGTTTGCGTTGGATGCTCGTGACTGCCGTCACCGGCATTGATCACCGGGACATCGGCATGCTCCGCCATGGCCTTCACCGCGCCATCCCAATTGTGCCGCACGACCAGAACGTCAGCGTAGCTGGAAACAACTTTCGCGGTGTCGGCGACGGTTTCGCCCTTCGCTGTCGACGAAGCCTTCATGTCCGAACAGCTGATCACGGACCCGCCCAGGCGTTGCATCGCCGACTCGAACGATAATCGAGTCCGCGTGCTCGGTTCGTAAAAAAGCGTCGCCATAATCTGGCCACTGGCCGCTCGATCCGCGCGCAGCTTGTCGGCGCCATCCGCCAACAGAAAAATTTCTTCGATCTCGTCGTTGGTCAGATCGGCGATCGAAATTAAACTACGCATGGAATTTGCTTTCCTTGGTTAATCCGCGCCGCGCCTTTGCCAATGAGCCAGCGTCACTTGATCGACGCCGTCCGACTCTTCCAGTAACACATTCACTCTCTGACCGTCCTGCGCGGCAATATTTTTGCCGACGATGTCCGCTTTGATAGGTAATTCTCTGGCGCCCCGATCGATCAAAGCGGCGACCAGGATGCGTTTGGGCCGGCCTAGTCGTTCCACCGCTTCCATGGCCGCGCGAATCGTTCGGCCGCGAAAAATCACGTCATCCACAAGCACAATCGTTCGCTCATCGACGGTGACTTGAATTTCGAACGCGCCAATCCGGGATGAGTCTTGTCCTTCGGTTCTGTCGTCGCGATAGGGCGTGACGTCAATGACACCGACCGCCGGCGCCAGGCTGGCGATGCCTTCTATCTTTAGGGCCAAACGGCGGGCTAGATGGACGCCGCGAGAGCGAATGCC
>DASXSW010000038.1:0-5927 GCA_036505755.1 Binatia bacterium
CATTCGACGCAACGAGGGCTACTGGGGACCAATTCCAAAGATCGAGGAAGTCATTTACAAGTCGATCCAAGAAGACGCCGCGCGCATCGCCGCGCTCGAATCCGGCCAAGCCGATCTCATCAGCAATATTCCACCCCACGAAGTAGCGCGGCTGAAATCCAATCCGCGCATTCGGATCCAACAAGTCCAAGGCCTTCGACCGATTTTTCTAGTCCTGAGTCCGGCCTACAAGCCACTGGAGAACCTGAAGGTCCGCCGTGCCATTACGCACGCCATCGATCGGGACAGAATCATCAAGCATATTCTCGAAGGCTACGCGTATCCGTTAGGCGGCCTCTTGAGCCCACAAGTTTTCGGTTACGAGCCGAGCGCGAAAGCTTTTTCGTATGATCCGGAAAAGGCGAAACAGCTTCTAAACGAAGCAGGATTCCCAAACGGCTTTGAGATCGATTACTATAGTCCGACGGGAAGATATCCAAAGGATCGCGAAGTCGCGCAGGTGATCGTCGAGCATCTTTCAAAAGTCGGGATCAAAGCCAACTTGAAAACGCCCGAGTGGAGCATTTTTAATACCGATTACAAGAACGGTAAGTATCCAATCTACTTGACCGGGCGAGGCAGCCTCACCGATGCAGACACGCTATTTCAGCAGTATTTTAGAACCGGCATGACGCGCCGAACGTTGGGCTACAGCAATCCGAAGCTCGACGAAATTCTCGAGGCGCAGCAACAGACCTTTGACGTCAAGAAACGCGAGAAGCTTCTTTGGGAGGCTCACAAGATCATCTTGGAAGACGCTCCCGCCGTACCGCTATGGAACAGTATGGATATCTACGCCTATCGCGCCGATCTCGTCTGGACCGCGCCGCCGGATGAAAAGGTGCAGCTGAGGCAGGGATATTTTCTGAAACAGAAATAGATGAGGGCGGGTTTGAAACCCGCCGCTACTGGAATGACAGCGAAGACTAGCGATTCAGGCGATCTATTGCCCGGAGCACCTCTGCCACCGGCGGCCGGTCGGCCGGATCTTGGCTTCGATGCGCAAAGAGTATATTGCCCTCGCGATCGACCAGAAAGTCGCCGCCGGACTGGTAGATGTCGTCCTTGCCGTAATCTTCCCGCTTCATTCCCTCCCGGAACAATTTCACATAGAGCTTTAAAGTCGCAGGCGAAAAAACTCGCAGCCACGAAAACCGTTTCAAGGCGAGAGCTCGATAAGCTCTCCGCTCGGGATCAGCAAGAAGTGCGAACGGCCAGTGATGATACTCTTGGTAGCGCACGAGCTTCGCAGGCTCGGCAAACGCCACAACGACGATTGCAACGCCGCGCCGGTAGAATTCCGCTTTGAATGATTGCACCTCGCCGAGGTGAGCCTGGCAAGGCAATCAGGCGAGATGCCTGAGAAAGATCAACAGTAGATGCCGCTGAAAGTAATTCCTAAGTAGGGCCGGGTTACCCTGAAGATCAAACAGCGGCAATTGATCAAGCGTGATCTTTTCGGTTGATTCAAGAGATTCCGGCATGCCACCAGGTTTCTGCCTTCGCGTCTATATCGTGAGAAAAATTTGTGATGAAAAATTTTGGTAGTAGTTCAGTTTGGGAAAGCTCTCTCACTTTGTTCGAGATGACATATGGCTTATGTAGTTGTCATCCCGAGCAAAGCGAGAAATCTTTCTCGATTTTAACAGTCATGGTGGATTGAAAATGAACCACTACCAAAACTTTTAATCAAAAAAAAGAAGGGGCGCTCCGACCCGGCGCCCCTTCTTTGTCCTATGGCTGAATTCTAAAACTACCAGCGATTACGACCGCCGCCACCACCACCGCCGCCGCGTCGCTCACCACCCCGGTCACCGAAGCCGCCGGAGCGCCTTTCTTGCGGCCGCGCTTCGTTCACCGTCAGGTTCCGGCCATCGAGATCCGTGCCGTTAAGAGCCTGGATGGCTTTTTGGGCCTCCTCAGAGGAAGCCATCTCGACGAAACCAAAACCGCGAGAACGACCCGTGAACTTATCGGTGATCACGCGGGCCGATTCAACGGTTCCGTGGGCCGAAAAGATTTCCTGGAGTTGCGCATCAGTGGTCGCATACGGTAAACCACCAACATAGATTTTACTGCTCATGATCTCTCCTTATTGAGAAATGTTATGGTCTTTGTCCCTGAGAGCCTGATCACCGCTGGCAGCAGAACATGGAATGCAAGACACGCTCTGGTCGGATTGTCGGCGAGGCACCGAATCGCAAGGTAAGACGCCCTAGACCTTCAACTCTACCCTTTGTCACTATCAGAAGGCCCCATACTGATGAGTTGCCGAAAGTGTACCGCAACTGACCCCACCCCTGCAAGTCCCCCTCAGTGGCGTAACATGTCCGAATTGCGCCATCGAAGTCAAATAGAACTAGTTGCACGAGCGGTTGGTTTTGTATAAAGAGGGCTAATCTATTTTCGAATCAATATGAAGGAGGACACAGGAAATGTATCAGACCAATCAATATGAAGGCATGCTCGCCGAGACCATTACCATGCAGGGCCACAAAGGCGATGCGATCAATGCCTATGTCGCCCGGCCTCTCGGCGCCGGCCCACACCCGGGCATGGTTGTTATCCACCACGCGCCGGGTTGGGATGAATGGTATCGTGAATGTACCCGCAGATTCGCCCACCACGGCTACGTCGCAATCTCGCCCAATCTCTATTTCCGCGACGGCCATGGCACACCGGAAGACGTCGGCGCCAAAGTCAGAGCCGGGGGCGGTATTCCCGACGAACAGGTGCTTGGCGACCTCGACGGCGCCAATAAGCTGCTCCGTTCCCTGCCGTACGTCAGCAGCAAAGTCGGCGTGTTCGGCACCTGCTCCGGCGGACGTCATGGCTTTCTCGCCGCCTGCCGATTGAAAAATTTCGACGCATTGGTCGAGTGCTGGGGCGGACGGGTGGTTCAATCGAAAGAAGAGGTCACGCCCAAGCAGCCGGTGGCTCCCATCGATTATACGAAAGATCTGCCCTGCCCGATGATCGGCCTGTTCGGCAACGATGATAAGTCGCCGTCACCGGAGCAGGTGAATTTGCACGAAGCGGAGCTCAAGAAGCACGGCAAGAACTATGAGTTTCATCGCTACGACGGCGCGGGACACGGCTTTTTCTATTACGACCGCCCGGCCTATCGTCAGGAACAAGCTGTCGACGGCTGGAAGAAGCTGTTCGCCTTCTGCGAGAAAAATTTAAGATAGCAGAGAAAGAGGAACGGTACGATGTGTACAATGATTGCTCATCAAGCGAAAATTGAAGGGCGAGGCAAGACCGGAGAGGACTGGTTCGAAGTGCGTGAGGCAAACGTTTCCTACGATCATCCGTATGACATGCCGTTGGAGCACGCGTTGAATATCGACTTTGTCAACGAGGCGGCCGGGCCGAGCGCCCGAGTGGCGGTCGAACTAAGCATCGAAGCAGCGCGCAAGCTGGTCCAGACCATTGAAGCGGTGCTCGCGCAAGCCGAACAGCGCGGCGTACTCGAGGACAGGCTTCAGGCTGCCTCACCCTAGAAAAACTTTTGCGACGCGAGGCGGATAATTTTTTCGAGAATTGTCCGCCTCGCCTTCCCGCCTTTCGCATTTCTCTTTTACACACGTTATAACTGGCTCTGATATCTCAGTGCGCCTACTTCACCTCGTTGGCTAACTCCGTTGAAATAGGTCCCCCACCGGATTGGAAACAGCCCATCCGGCCCTGGTCGTCTCTGCTGATTCGTGACTATCGACTCCTCTGGCTCGCCAGCGTCTTCAGTTCGCTCGCCGGCCAGATCCGCAACGTCTCCACCCTCTATCAGGTTTACGATATTTCGGGTTCGGCTTTTAAACTCGGCCTGACCGGTTTTTTGGAAACACTGCCATTCATCATTTTCGGCCTTTTCGCGGGCGCGGTGGCAGATGCATTTGACCGGAAAAAACTCCTTGTGGCGACGATCTCATTGCAGCTCGTGCCGAATTTACTCCTGGGCTTACTCACTCTATCCGGCGCCATACAAGTCTGGCACATTTACACGCTCGGCCTTGTGGCCGCCTTTGTCGAAGTCTTCAATTGGCCGGCGCGAGCCGCGCTGATACCGCGCTTAGTGCCGCCGGTTTTGATGATGAACGCGATGGTCGTCAATACCATGATCCTGCAGACGAGTTTCCTGGTCGGACCGGCAATCGGCGGCCTTTTGATCGATCAGACCGGCCTCGCCGTGACCTACTTTGCTAGCACGCTGCTTTTCGTACCGGCGTTGATCGCGCTCTTCTCGATGAAAGCATCGGGCAGGATCGAAGGTGTGCGCCGGCAGGTCAATCTAAAAAGCATTGTCGAAGGCATCGAGTTTATGTGGATACAGCGAATTATTCTCTCGCTTTTCCTGTTAGATTTCGGCGTAACGCTGGTCGGCTTCTATAGACCGATTTTGCCGATATTCGCCGCCGACGTCTTCAAAACCGGCGCGTCTGGTCTGGGTTTGCTTTACGCCGCGCCGTCGGTGGGTTCCTTGCTGGGTTCCACAGCACTACTCATGGCCGGTGACGTGAAGCACAAGGGCGTGCTGGTTGTCATTGCCGCTCTTTTCTTTGCCGGTGCGCTGACGTTATTGGGAGTCTCTCAGTGGTTTTGGATGGCCATTGGCGCAGTTATGATTCTGGGATTTACCGACTCCATCAGTGTCGCGATCCGGCGTACCGTAGTCCAGCTGTTGGCGCCCAATGAAATGCTCGGCAGGGCGGCGAGTTTGATCACAGTTTTCGCGCAGACGACGAATGGGTTGGGCGCGTTGCTTGCGGGAATTGCCGCTCAAGCGTGGGGTGCCCCCAATGCTCTGCTCGTCGGCAGCGCTCTGTGCTTCGTCATGATTTTCGGGATTTGTGTAGTAATCCCGCAACTTTGGAGCTACAGATCGTAATCTTCCTGATTACTCGGTTTGCTACGCTATAGTTTGCCGTACTTGGCCTGAAGGCTGGTGAAGAAACCGTCTCGCTCCAGTTCGGCGAGAATCGTTTTGTCGATGAAATCGGCGGCGCGCTTGCCGCGCAGCTCGGGCACGGTAGGCGTAAGATTTTCGAGCTCGGTCTGTATCGCTTCCTCCATCGGATAGGGCTTCAAAGGCGGCCCGTCAACGGCATAATTCTTGTACAGGCCCTCAAGCCGGCGCGGATCCTGCTCGCGCAAGTGTTTACGAAAACTCGCCAGCCCAACATTCTTGTTTGCCTTGCCGAGCCAGATCGCTTCCGAGTATGCCATCATAAATGCTCGCGCGCGCTGCCGCTGGTTTTTGAGAAAATCACGCCTGGCCGAAAGATCGCTGGCACTCGTGTAGATCCCCAGGTCATTCAGGTCCGCAAGAACGGAGACTTTCAAACCCTTGGTTTCCGCTTCGTAGAGATTGTCCGCGCTGACCAACGTCGCATCGATCTTGCCCTGCAGCATGACCAGTATCCGTTTGTTCGATTCACCCAAGCCGGTCGCGAGAATATTGACATCCTTTCCCGGCGTAAGGCCCAGTTTGAGTAATGCCCGCCTGGTGGAAAATTCGATGCTCGTTCCAAGCCGGCTGATGCCAACCGTCTTACCTCTAAGTTCCTGAGCTGACGTAATCGAAGGATGGGCGGCCAACTTCCAAGCCCCGGGGCCGAAAGTGCCGATGATAGCCACAGGCAGTCCTTTCGCCGCGGAAACCATCGTCGTCGCTCCCGGCGCACCGAGAATCTCCACGTCGCCGCCGGCCAAAGCGCCGATGGCCGCAGCCCCGGCCGCGATGACAACCAAATTCACGTTGAGCCCGTGCTTTTCGAACAGCCCGGCATCTTTGGCAATCCACAGTGGTAAGCGGCTGCCGGTAACCGACGCGTATGAGACGTTGAGCGTCGGCAGTTCCTGCGCTGTTGCAGAATGAACGACAGCAACGA
>DASXSW010000039.1:0-8231 GCA_036505755.1 Binatia bacterium
GGCCATCGAAGGCATTGCCATCATCATGATCGTCTACCTGACAATCAGTCTTGCCATCGCTGGTTTCATGAACTGGTACAACCGGCGCTTTGCGCTCCGGGGAGCCCAACGATGAGCCACGCCGTCGACGAAGCGACCACGCACATCAAGTCGTTGCTGCAGTGGTTACGTGGCCGCCTTTTTTTCAGTTGGTCCAGTTCTGTTGCGACACTCATAATTCTCTATCTCGCCTGGAGTATGGTTCCGCCGCTGATCGACTGGGCGCTTGTCCGTGCAGTCTGGTCGCCGCAAAACGCAAGGCTTTGCCGCGAGGCGATCGGCCATGGCGCCTGTTGGGCATTTGTCGCCGACAAATACCGCTTCATTTTGTTCGGGACTTTTCCCGCCGACCAGCACTGGCGGCCGGCTTTGGCCATCGCAATACTGCTGGTGCTTTATTTGCTCAGCGCCTTACGAAACATGAGACGATCGCGCCTCGCTTACCTTTGGTTAGCAGGTCTGGCAGCGATCGGCGCGCTCATGTGGGGCGGCCTGTTTGGTTTGAGTTACGTTGAAAACGAACGCTGGGGTGGACTGACGTTGACGCTCTTGCTCGCCACTTTTGGCCTTGCGTTCGCGTTTCCACTCTCGATATTGCTCGCGCTCGGACGACGGTCGACAATGCCCGTCGTTCGTTGGCTCTCCATCGCTTACATCGAGTTGATCCGCGGCGTTCCGTTAATATCCGTTCTGTTTATGGCTTCGGTTATGCTGCCGCTTTTTCTGCCCCCCGGGGTATCCATCGACAAGCTGCTGCGCGCCCAGCTCACGATGATCTTTTTTGCCGCCGCTTATCTCGCCGAAGTGGTGCGCGGCGGACTCCAGGCCATACCGCGCCAGCAAGAAGAAGCAGCCCAAGCCCTCGGACTGAGTTATTGGCAACGGACCTCCTACGTCATCCTGCCTCAAGCGTTGCGGATAGCGATTCCGCCTTTGGTCAATACCTTCATCGGCTTTTTCAAGGACACCTCCCTCGTTGTCATCATCGGCCTTTTCGACTTTCTGACGACGATCAAAGTTGCCCTCACGGAGCCGGCCTGGACTGGGTTCGGCGTTGAAGCCTATTTGTTCGCTGCACTCGGCTATTTCGTCTTTTGTTATCCGATGTCGCGTTACAGCCAGATTATCGAGCGGGAGACGGCTCCCGACAGACGGATATCCATTCTCAGGGAGAATTAACGTGAGGATTAAAAGATGTTGCGCGTGCCGTCAAGTATTTGTGCGTAAAGTTAATTCGAAATTACGTCTAGAACTGATCCGGGAAACGTCACCTTATCTGGGTTTGCGCAACTCTTCGAGCAGGCTCTGAATGGGTTTGAAATCCATCCACTCAGGTCGGTTGATCCAGAGGTATTCCCTGTCCTTTCTCCTCTTTGCAAGGGGCGGCAGTATTTCCTGGGGCAAATCCTCCCTCAGTGAGCCGACCCTCAGCTCGTCTGTATTCGCTTGACGAAAGGCAATTTGTCCCTCCAAAGAGAGAAACCAGTTAAGGAAAACTTTTGCGCCATTGGGATTTGGATGACGGTTTATCAAAGCCAACGCTCCGGAACCGGAACCGAGCCCGGGTTTCTCTTCGACTTGGTACGGGTTTAGCTCAGCCACAGGGAGGCCCTGCATGGCGGCCCGGTCGATTCGCCGGCACATAAAACACAGCGGAAACTTTCCCTGAGATAACCAGTCGGTACCCTGGCGTAGTTCGCGAAACATTGTGGGCTCCATGTCGCGGTAAACCCGCTCGATAAATTTTGGCCCGAGCTGAGGATGATAGAAGACGTATGTCAGCGCGGTTGAACCCTGGTTCGCGCCTATTTGGAGCGCCGCATACTTTCCTTTCCATTGCGGCTGGACTAGATCCCACGCCGATTTGATTTCTTTTTCATTGATGAGGTTCGTGTTGAAGGAGATCGGCGGCCCATAGAGCGCGCTCTCGTACATGAAAATAAACTGATTCTCGGGCTCGATATAGTGGTGCTTGCCCATCCACCATTTCGACAGGTCGGTCACGCTCGGCTGAACTAACATCGGCGGAATTGGTTCGATGATTTTAGCCCGATAAAGGTTTTGATAGATCGCGGTCGGCGCGCCTAAGAACACGTCGGTGAGAAACTTGCCGGCTCGACGTTCGGCGAAGAGCTTTGGGAACAGGTCGCTACCGCGACCCATCGAAGTGCCTATGAGCTTGATTTTAGGGTAACGCTTTTGAAAGGCGGCCCAGATCATCTGGGCATTGCCGATAGAATCGGTGGCATAAACACTAACCTGCCCTTCTTCTTCGGCTTTTTTCACAACCGCATCCCATTCTTGAGAAGTAGAAGAACGAAGCTCGGCCAAAAACGCGACATCGGCCAACATGAACACCAGCATGACAGTGCAGACAAAACATGTGGACCAAAATCTCATCGTCATGATTCTTTCCTCGATCGAGTCAAAAAGCACGAAAGTAATCCGTCAGGAGACTAGCCGATAGCAACATCCCAGGTCAATAAAGGTGCGTGTCTATGCCCGAACCGGTGATCTGTTGGACTGAAGTTTGGTCACGCAGGATAGAAGTCTCTTAGCGACCGTTTATGTGCTTCGCCTGCTCGTGCCCCAAAACTCGTTGTCATGCTGTCCACTCTTCGTTACCATCCTTCTCGATGTTGAGTTGGCTGTTTGGTAACAAAAAGGATCAAGCGACACGCGGAGAGGATTCCGTGTGGATGTCCGGCACCGCTAGGCTGAAGGGAATTGGTCGCGAGGTTGAGCGACTCGCTAAAGAGGGCCATTGTGTGGTCGTGGTCGCTTGGACGCTCGTCACATGCGACGAACTGGTTCGCGACCTCGAACAACATAAACCATTGCCGTGCAGGGACTTGTTTGGTTTCAGCGCATTGCGCGGTCAGTTGACCGTGCCCGGTTCAGTTGCGATTGCATTGGCTAACATTCTTTCGACTGATGTAAAGCCGATAACCAGCGTTCCCGTCGATATTCTCGTCTATGGGCGAAACGATTCGCGCGCATTCGACGACGCTATCGTTCGCTTTGCTGATCTAATCGGTCCAAATGCCCGCATAGATTTTCATCTGTCGTTGGATGACGCGCTCCTCAAGGATTATATCGGTACGCTCAGGCAACTTCTTACCCGGCTGGACGTCCCGGAAGACGAAGCGATATCGAGTCCTATGGTGACCCGCGCCATCGCCCGGGCGCAGGCAAAAAAGAGCCCATGACCCGTCCACAAGTCAGGATCGAAAAGATTGTCGAGAAATGCGGCCGAGCCCCACAATCGGCAAAGTTTAGTTCTATCAAGATTGAGATGTCTTACCCGGATCCTGGACTTCTGGAGCTTTACCAGATTGCTTGACACCCGAAGCGACCTCGCGATAAACGGAGCCTAATCGCTTAAAGGATTTTTCGATGGAACTGGAACTGTTCGATTACTCGATCGACGAGCTTCGATGGGGTGAGCGCACCGCCCTCACTGGCAAGTCTTTCTCCGTCCATGCGCCCGATCTCCAGGAATTGCTAAAAGACTTATCCCACGGCATTCACGTCGATTACGAGATCGCGCGTCCCGGCGAGTCGAAACGCATCGTGCACGTCTTGGATACGGTCCTGCCAATCGCAAAACTATCCGGTCACGCTAAAACCTTCCCGGGGTTTGACGGTCCCGCACAACTCGTTGGTACTGGGAAAACAATTCGTATCAGAAATCTTCTTGTGACCGTTGCCGGGCGTTTCCCCAACGTTGAAGCGCTGACCCCGATCGAAAAGCCGCGGGAAGGCATCCTCGACATGACGGGCGTCGGCGCGCCCTTTTCCTATGGCTCGGACCGTTTCCATCTCGTCCTTTCGCTCACACCCGATTCATCGGTCTCCAACGCCACCTTCGACCAGTCGCTTAGAAATATGGCCCTCCGATGTGCGCGCTATCTGGCGCAGGTGGAGAAGGCGAACTTCGAACCCGAAAAGCAGGTCATTTCATTGAAGCCGGTCAGCGAACACCTGCCAACAGTGGTGCTGATCTATCAGGTACAGAGCCAGCTCTGTTGCGCGCGGACCTTCTATTACGCTGAGGAAGTCTCAAAGACTTTGCCGACCTTCGTGCACCCCGCCGAATTCTTTGACGGCGCCGTGGTTAGCGGCAACTATAAAAGCGAGCGGAAGATCCCGACCTCCCAGCACTGCGCCAACCCCTTCATCGCGGAGTTGCTTGAACGCCATGGCAAAACCATAAACTTCCTCGGCGTGATTCTATCGCGCGGCTACAACGACAGTTTCGAGCAGAAAAAAAAGATCGGTCTATGGGTGGCGCGCTTGGCGCGCAATCTCGGCGCCGAGGGAGCCGTCGCAATCATGGAAGGGACAGGCAACGGCACCGTCGACTTCATGCAGACGGTGAAGGCATGCGAAGACGAAGGTATCAAGACCGTTGCCGTGCTGCATGAATCCAACGGCCCAAAAGGCTATGAGCGACCCCTCGTTGACCATCCCAAAGAGGCCGATGGCATGATTAGCCGCGGCAACGTATCGGAAAGAATCTATATTCCACCGCTCGCGACGGTGATCGGCGGGTCTGAGATCGATCTCCACTTAAAGGCAAGTCACGATCCACGCCTGCCATTCCTCTTTGACCCGACGATCTTTTTCGGCTCTTACGGCAAAATGGGCAGCAGCGGCTTTCGTGCCGAGTATGAGAATTAAGGAGACACCGACATGATCAAAGTGCTCCACTATTTGAACCAGTTTTTTGCGGGTATCGGCGGTGAAGATAAGGCCGGCCACGAAGTGCTGTTCCTGCCCCACGCCGTGGGCGTCGGAGCGGTGATCGAAAGTGCAATCAAAGTTCACGCCGTAGAATACGCAACGATCGCCTGCGGCGACAACTATTTTCACGAGGAGGAAGAAAAAGCTTTGCAAGCGATTCGCGCGTTGATCGGTCAATTTCAACCTGACATTTTCCTTGCCGGCCCAGCCTTCAACGCCGGCAGATACGGTCTCGCCTGCGCCAAGCTGTGCAGTTGGGTGCAGGATAACTGGCGGATACCAACAATCACCGGAATGCACGAAGATAATCCGGGAATCCGGGAGGTCGGCCGGCGTCTGTTCGTCATTCAAACCGGCGCGTCCGCCGCTTCGATGCCAGAAACCTTGAAGCGTTTTTCGCTGCTCATCGAAAGATTGATATCGGGAGACACAAAGGCCATCGAAGATTTCCGCGCCGAGTACTGTTTACCGATTCCGAGGCGCTTCACCGTTAAAACCGACACCCCGGATTATGTCCGTGCCGTGAATCTCTTGCTTGCCAAGCTCAATGGCCAACCGTACGAAAGCGAGATCCCGCGCATCGAAGCGCAACAGGACCCTATTCCCAATTTGACCGGCAGGTTAAAAGACGCCACCGTTGCGCTGGTCACTGAAGGCGGTTTGGTGCCGAAAGGAAACCCCGATCGTTTGGAAAGTTCTCGAGGCACCAAATATTTCAAATACGCGATCGGCGATCGTGACGATCTGAAGCGCGGTGAATTTCAAGCGATGCACACCGGCTACGACACCTCCACGGTCGATGAAGATCCCGATCGTATCGTCCCCCTCGACGCGATGCGTCTGCTGGAGAAAGCCGAACGATTCAAAAAACTCCACGATCACTATTTCGTCACCACCGGCACCGGTGCCATGCCGACCAAGATGGCGGAGATCGGCGCCGGAATCGCTGACGAGCTCGCCGGCTCCGGCATCAACGCGGTCATTTTAACCGCCACGTGAGGAACCGGCACTCGTAGCGGCGCTACGATCGCCAAAGAAATCGAGAAGAAGGGAATTCCCGTGGTATTAATCACGTGTCTCGCCAACGTGGCGTCCCAAGTTGGAATCGGCAGGATCATGGCAGGAAACAAGTTTCACTATCCGGTCGGACAACCCGAGTTGCCCCCCGCAGAAGAGCTACGCTGGCGCGTCGACCTCATCGAAAAGGCCCTCGTCTCGCTGGAAACGGCAGTAGAGGAACCCAAGATTTTCTAAACCCCAGGCAAACTTTACAGCCAAACTAACGCGACCAGGAGTTGTAATGGCGACGCCAATCTTGAATTGTTGCCAGGCAATCAAGGGCAGGATAACTGGCAAATCTAAAGTATCTACGTCTATTCAATAACCGCGTTAGTTTTTAAGAACTAAAGAGTTGATACCTCTAGAAAAATAAAGGCTACGTCACCCCCAGCCGCCCAATTGCATTCACTCGGACGGATGTAGTATTCGAAATAAGCGTTACGCACAGAGTCTAAGCCTAAGGCCAAATAAAACGGAGGGGACAATGGCACGGATTCGGCACATAGCGATCGGCACACGGGACCCCGAGGCGACGGCGCGGTTCTACATCGAGGGCCTCGGCTTGAAGCAAGTGGGTACCGTCAACACTCCAACGTCTGAAGGCTATTACCTCAGCGACGGCCACGTAAACCTCGCGATTCTGAGATTCAAGTACGACGATCCCGCTACGACAGAGGGCGCGCCCAGGTACACTGGCTTGCACCACTTCGGTGTCGAAGTTGAGGACATGGCGGAGGCACGGGCACGAATCGAGAAGGCGGGTGCCGTGCATCGCCCTTACCCGGGCACGGATGAGATGGCGAAGCGAGGCAACGTTGAGGTCAAGTTCACGGTGCCGGACGGCGTGACGGTGGATCTATCCGAGCACGGCTGGCTCGGCACCAAGTAATCAGCGGCTCGCGCGGTCAGCTCCTCCCAAGATCACCGACTCAAATGAATCGGCGGCGAGCCGATAATGCTCATGCGTAAAGATTCTGACTGTCTAAATCACCATCCTCCAGGTGGAAGCCGGGCTTAATAATGTAGCCACTGAATTTTCTACGTCCATCGAGAATTGCTTTTCGTCCGATCTACCCATGATTCCTACTTCGCAGCAATCGAACTGAACCGCCCTCGGCTCCAACTTTCACTTCGCCTGAAGGCGAGGGATTTGTACGACCCCCGAGAGGTACATCAAGGCTCATCAGCTCGCGACTGTTTGATTTGTAAGCCGGCTTCATCATTCCGTCCGTCAAAGCGGATTCTTTCGCCTGATCACCACGTTGCGTCACCGGCTTTTGCTTACAAGTGAAAATCGTTATTTTGGTGCACTGCGATACAGCCACGATGGAGAGGACTGCATGAAAATCGATTCCGACGACTTCCGCGTCCGGGAGGGACAAAAGCTTGATCTAAAAAAGTGGCCGACCGACGTGACGCCTTACTACAAGTCGAAAAAACACCTCAAGAACATGCTGCGCGAGCGGGTCGACAAAATGAGTGAGCTGCAAAATCTTCTCTACGCCTCAGACCGTTACGCGGTGCTACTGATCTTTCAAGCGATGGACGCCGCGGGCAAGGTCAGTGCAATCAAACATGTGATGTCGGGAGTCAACCCACAAGGCTGCCAGGTCTTCAGTTTCAAGCATCCGAGCGGCGAGGAATTGGATCATGATTTTCTCTGGCGCTGTGCACGGGCACTTCCCGAAAGAGGGCGCATCGGTATTTTCAACCGTTCGTACTATGAAGAGGTCTTGATTGTTCGGGTTCATCCCGAACTCCTTCAAGCGGAGAGACTTCCCGATGAAGCACTCAACGAAAAGACCATTGGGCGCGAGCGCTTTCGTTCGATCCGGCACTTCGAGGCGCATCTGCATCGCAACGGGACGCGGATCGTCAAATTTTTTCTTCACCTCTCCAAGGAAGAGCAACGCAAGCGCTTCGTTCGGCGCCTAGAGGAGCCCGACAAGAATTGGAAATTCAATCAAACGGATGTCGAGGAAAGGAAATATTGGAAGGACTATATGAAAGCGTACGAGGCCTGCCTCAAAGCGACCAGCACTCGTGATGCACCCTGGTACGCCGTCCCGGCCGATGATAAACCGAATACATGGCTCCTGGACACCCTCCGGGGATTGCAGATGGAATACCCGAGACTTGACGAAGAAAAGCGCAAAGAACTGCGCTTGCTACGTAAAATGCTCGAGAAGTAACCTTATTTATTTGATCTCATACCGTTTCACGGTCGCGCTTCCGCCCTGTAAGCCACGTGCGTGTTTCTGGATCTCGGCATGGGCATCACTTCCCCGATACTTATCGATGTTCGCCTGGCTATCCCATTCCGAGTACGAGATGAATTCACCCGGCGCGTCGACACATTCCAAAAGTTTCTCCGACAGGCAACCGGG